>JAVEYP010000409.1:0-2842 GCA_034003445.1 Desulfobulbus sp. | reverse complement strand
CTGATGCGCAGGGTAGATCTTCATGGAAGGGGGGCATGTGTTGCCTTCCCAGAACCGTCTCCGGGAGTGAGGCGGTTTTTTTTATTTTCTCAACGATACAACCGTTGTCGCGCAGGGTGTCGTAAGGTTTCAGTAAGCTCGCTGCGGCCTAGCGTGCGCGGTGGGTGAAGGGCGAGAGTGACACACTACGGATGGAAATCGGACCGGCGGCGGTTCCTGCCGCACTGGCTCCTGGCAACGATCCTGATTGCCTGTCTAGCGGTGTCCGACGGCCTGAGCGCGGCTCGCCCGCCGGCCTTAGTCACTCCTTATGTGCGCACCCTGCTCGCCCAGATTAACCTCTACCGGCAGGACAATGGTCTGCAGTCACTGGTCTTGGACCCGGCCCTGACCCGCGCGGCCCGCACCCACAGCTTCTCGATGTTCCAACAGAAACGGCTTAGCCACCTCCGATTTGATCAGCGTTTTCAGCAGAGCAACAGTCGTTTCTGCGTTGAAAATATTGGCCGTGGCGCCACCAACCCGCTCAAACAGTTCGACAACTGGCGCAGGGCGGGTGCGCACGACCAAAACATGCTCGTCGAGGAAATCCGTCGCGCCGGCATCGCCGAGGTGGGCGGCTTTGTCACTTTCTTCGCGTGCCAGTAGCTGCATCACCCGGGACAGGCCCATGCTTTGTCCCTTTTCTTTTGGAGCCGGATTCGCTATAACCCCGCTGTCCCGCGAGACCAGCACCGCCCGACCGAAGATTCGCCAGACCAACGGACAGCAAGACGGAAGAGCCCGGCAACACGCCGTTGCATCGCGCCGCAATCGACACAATTCCCGTTTCCGGATCTGCGGTCCGGACCATCCTTTACTGTGAGCAGATATGGGGCGCATCATTCTTGTCACCGGTGGCGCCAGGAGCGGCAAGAGCAGCTTTGCCGAACAACTGGCCGCGGAACTCGGCGGCCGCATCGCCTACATTGCCACGGCACGCGCCCTGGACGCCGAGATGGCAGACCGCATCACCCGCCACCGGCAGCAGCGACCCGTCGCCTGGCCGACCTTCGAGGCGCCCCTGTCGGCCGCCGCCGTGGTCGCCGCCGAGGCCGGTCGCTGCGACGGCTTTCTACTGGACTGCCTGACCGTGCTCATCACCAACCGCATCCTCGCCCGCGAGCAGGATTGGGACAACCCGCCGGTGGCCCGACTGCAGGAGGCCGAGGCGGATGTACTCGCCGAGATCGAGGCGCTCATCGTCGCCGCCACCGATCAGCCGTCCACGCTCATCGTGGTTACCAATGAGGTGGGCTTCGGTATCGTGCCGGTCTCGCCTCTCGCCCGTTTCTTTCGCGATTGCGCTGGCCGGGCCAACCAGCGCATGGCCGCCGCCGCGGACGAGGTTCACCTCGTGGTCTGCGGCATCCCTTTGCGTCTCAAGGGCGCCTGAAGGGGGCGGGATGCGCTCGCTCATTCTCATGGTCCAGTTCATGACCCGCTATCCGATCCCCTTGGAGATCGGGTTCACCGCCGAGCGGTTTGTCCGCGGCATGAAGTGGATGCCGCTGGTCGGCCTGCTGGTGGCGCTTCCCGCCGCCGGAGCCCTGCTGCTCTGCAACGGCTTGTTTGGTCGGGAGGTTGGCGCCGTGGCAGCGGTGATCGTACTGATCCTCGTCACCGGCGGTCTGCACCTGGACGGTATTGCTGACACCGCCGACGGGTTGTTTTGCTACTGTTCGCGCGAGCGCATGCTGGCCAT
Organism: Desulfobulbus sp.; assembly: GCA_034003445.1. GTDB lineage: Bacteria > Desulfobacterota > Desulfobulbia > Desulfobulbales > Desulfobulbaceae > Desulfobulbus. The sequence continues at coordinate 1,098 of JAVEYP010000409.1, read as the reverse complement.
CATGCGCGACTCCACACTGGGCACGAACGGCGTGACCACCATCGTTCTCAGCGTGTTGGTGAAGTTCGTGCTCATAAAAAACATCCCTGTCGCCGGCGTGACCAGCGCTGTGCTTGCCGCGCCCGTGCTCGGTCGCATGGCCCTTACCTGGCATTCGGCCACGGCCCGCTACGCCCGCGAGGAGCAGGGCATCGGTGAGTACGTCAACCAGACCGGCGTGGCTCAGGCCATTGTCGCTACCCTGGTGTCCCTGCCGCTGGTGGTGATCATTCTCCTCCCGGCCGGGCTCACGCCGCTCGTCCTGGTGCTGGCAGTGGTCCTGTTGCACGCGGCAACCATCCTGCTGGCGGTGCTGTTTGCCGCCTACCTCAAACGGCGGCTTGGCGGCATCACCGGCGACACCATTGGCGCGACCATCGAACTGGCCGAGATCCTCACTCTGCTCGTTTTTCTCTGCATCTGGAAGGCCCTATTATGAACACGACCAAACTCTATCTTATCCGCCACGGCGAAACCGAGGGCAACCGTAACGGCCTGCTGATGGGCAGCACCGACGCCCCCCTGAACGATCACGGCCGGCAGCAGGCCGCCTCCCTTGGCGAACGGGTCAATGCCCTTGAGGTGGATGCCATCTTTTCCAGTCCACTCACCCGGGCAGTGGAAACAGCGACCCTGGTGTTCGGCGAGAACCGACCAATTATTACCGATAGCTCCATTCAGGAGTTCCATTTCGGCGAGTGGGAGGGCATGCATTTTTCCGACATAGCGCAGCAGTACCCCGAGGCCTGGCAGACCTGGCTAACCGATTGGGAGCAAACCCATATCCCGGGCGGGGAGGCCTTCCCCGCCTTCCGCGTGCGGGTGATCAGCTTTGTCGAGGAACTGGTCGCCAGCCATCCAGGCCAGCGGGTGGCCATGGTATCCCATGGCGGCTGCATCCGTTCGGTGCTTGCCCACTTCTTCTGTGGCTCGGTGTCCAAGGGGTACTGGAAGTTCAAGGTCGACAACGCCGCGCTGGCGGAAATCGAATTCATGGGCGACCTGCCCATCCTGCTGCGTTTCAACTATCGCTAAGGAGAGACGATGCACCTCCTCAAA
>JAVEYP010000408.1:0-2844 GCA_034003445.1 Desulfobulbus sp. | reverse complement strand
GACTCCTGCCATACCTACGCAGCGGTTAATCCATATTGCTGGGACTGCCACATAGCTCCTGTAGAGTGAAGGGCCAAAGAGGAGATAACGAGATGGACAACAAAAGAAGAGATTTCCTCAAGGTAGCAGGAATTTCCACTCTTGCCGGCTTGGGAGGAACAGCGGTTATTGACCGGCTGGTCAATGCATCAAATATCGCCCACGCGGCCGTTACCGGCCAAGAAGTCGCCGGCGGAACAAGTAGCCCTGCGGCCCAGCCAGCGACCAGCGGGATTCGCTACGGTATGTTGGTCGATGTGCGGAAATTCCGGGAAGACCCGAGCCTTGGTAAGAAAGTGGTCGATGCCTGTCACTTAGTCCACAATGTTCCGACTTTTCCCGACAAGAAGGACGAGATCAAGTGGATTTGGATGACTCATTTTGACAACGCCTTCCCGGAAAATTCCAGCGTGTACCGGGACGAGGCGAACCTCACTGAGGAGTTGCCGATCTTCTGTAACCACTGCGACAATCCTCCTTGCGTCCGCGTTTGCCCCACTAAGGCCACCTTTCGCAATAAGGAAGGGATTGTCGTCATGGACTTTCACCGCTGCATCGGCTGCCGGTTCTGTATGGCCGCGTGTCCCTATGGCAGCCGCAGTTTCAACTGGCGCAACCCCGAGGAGTACGTCAAGGATCTGAACAGGGACTACCCGAGAAGAACACGGGGCGTGGTGGAGAAATGCAACTTCTGCGCCGAACGTGTCGCCATCGGCCTCCAGCCTGCCTGCGTCGAAGCCACTGGTGACAGCAAAGCCATGGTTTTTGGCAATCTCCTCGACCCGCATTCCGAGATCAGAAAGATGCTGAAGGAAAATCATACCCTGCAGCGCAATCCTGCTCTCGGCACCCTCCCTTCTGTCTTTTATATCGTGTGAGGCCGGCATGTTCGAAAAAGCGTTAAAAGGAAATAACTATTACTGGATGTGGCTTGCCTTTCTCGGCTTTTTTATCAGCGTCGGAGTGGTCTGCTACCTGCGGCAATATTTCATCGGCCTAGCGATAACTGGCATGAGTCGCGATGTGTCCTGGGGTCTCTACATCTCCCAGTTCACTTTCCTGGTTGGTGTGGCAGCGGGAGGCGTGATGCTCGTCTTGCCGTACTACCTTCATAACTTCAAGACCTTCGGGCGAATCACAATCCTCGGCGAATTTTTGGCCATTGCTGCGCTTTTAATGTGCTTGATGTTCATTATGGCCGACCTTGGCCAACCGCTGCGTGGCCTCAACGTGCTCCTCTTCCCGACGCCCAATTCCATGCTGTTTTGGGACATGGTCGTGCTCTGGGGCTATCTTTTGCTGAACGTCTTGTGTGGCTGGGTGATCCTGACCGCCGAGCGCAAGCAAGTGGCTCCGCCGAAATGGATCTATTTCTTTGTCTACTTGTCCATCCCCTTCGCCATCTCTATTCATACCGTCACCGCCATGCTGTACTGCGGTCTGCCAGGGCGGCATTTCTGGCTCTCCGCCATCATCGCCCCCCGCTTCCTGGCCTCTGCCTTCGCGGCTGGTCCGGCACTGATCGTGGTTATGGCCCTGATCCTCAAGCGGGTCGCCAACTTCGACGCGGGCAAGGAGGCCATCAACAAGATGGTGACCATCATCATCTATGCGGCCATTATTAACATGTTCTTTGTTGGCCTGGAATTTTTCGTGGGCTACTATTCTACCATCCCCAGCCACATGCACACCCTGCAATACCTCTTCTTCGGTTTGGAGCAGCATGGGCATGTGTATAACAACCTAGTACCCTTCATGTGGGCCTTTGTGCTGCTGTTCCTAGTCGGCATCGCACTCCTCAGCCACCCCTACACCAGGAAAAAGAGCGACCTCTGGCTGGGCATCGGTGCAGCGTCGATCTTCGTTTCCTTCTGGTTGGACAAGGGTATTGGCTTCGTTCTTGCTGGCTTTGTGCCCAACCCGGTCCACGAAATCGTGGAGTACTACCCGACGATGAACGAGTTGTTCATCACCATCGGCATCTGGGCGACTGGCGCTTTCATCCTGAGCATCCTCTACAAGATTGCCATCGGCGTCGAGCACGAAGTCGAAGCCTAAACAATTCCGGCTAAAAAAAAAGCCTCCGCTTGCCGGGGGCTTTTTTTTTTGGGCAACCGGCTCTCCTAGAGCCCGACCCGAGCCAGATAGGCTTGCCAGATGGCGAAGATGGCTTCCTGCAGAAATAAGTACGAGATGGCGCCTAGAGACAGGAACGGGCCGAAGGGAATCCGTGTCTGACCACCCCTGCCTTGCCGCACCATGGCTATGATGCCGACCAGGCTACCGGTCAAAGAACTGAAGAAGACCACGTAGGGAAGGCTCTGCCAGCCGAGAAAGGCACCGATCATCGCGAGGAGTTTGATGTCTCCACCCCCCATGCCTTCGCGCCTGGTCAGGGCATAGTAGCCGAAGGCGACCGCGTAGAGCAGGCCCCCGCCGAAAAGGATGCCCAAGCCGGACTGCTGCCAGCTGACCAGGTCGTTGCCGAAGGATCCTACAAAGCCGAGCGCGACGCCCGGTAGACTGATTACGTCGGGGATTATTTGGTGATGGATATCAATAAATATGATAACCAGCAAACCAGCGACAAACGCGAAGTAGTACAGGGTGGCATAGCTAAAACCGAAACGCAGGCAAAGCGCTGCCGACAAAGCAGCCATGGCCAGTTCTACCGAAGGGTATTGCGGTGAGATCGCCATGCGACAGGAGCGACAGCGTCCGCGCAGGGCAAGGTAACTGACAACCGGAATGTTCTCATACCAGTGCAGAGCCCGTTGGCAGCCCGGGCAGTGGGAGGCCGGAAAC
>JAVEYP010000407.1:0-2846 GCA_034003445.1 Desulfobulbus sp. | reverse complement strand
TGGGGCCGGTATTCCTTCATCGGCCTGGACCCGCTAGTTACCTTTACCAGTGTGCGCGACCATGTGCACATGGAACACCCCGGCTATGTGGGGGGTGTGGTCGAGATGGACGGGGTCGACCCACTGGTCGAGCTGCGGTCCCTGCTCGCCTCCTTTGCGGTGAGCACCGCGCCCGGTCTGCCACGGTTTTACGGTGGCGCAGTGGGCTTTCTCGGCTACGACATGGTGCGCTTCATGGAACGACTGCCAGACCGTCACCCGCCGCTCAATCTGCCGGACAGTGCCTTTATGGTGCCTGGCATCGTGCTCATTCACGACGCGGTGCAGCAGACCCTGACCATTGTTTGCAATGCCTGGGCCCAGCTCGGCCTGTCCGCGGAAGACCTGTATGAACAGTCCTGCGAGCGGATCGAGGCCATTGTTCGCCGGCTCGATGGCCCACTACCGGTCACCTGCCTCGCCCGGGAGCCGCAGGAACCGCACCAGTTCACCTCGAACATGGATGGTGAGAGCTTCACCGCTATGGTGGAACGCGCCAAGGAGTATGTCCGTGCCGGCGACGTCATCCAGGTGGTGCTGTCGCAGCGCTTCTGCGCCGAGACGAGGCTCAGCCCCTTTACCCTCTACCGGGCCCTGCGCCACATCAACCCTAGCCCCTACCTGTTCTTCCTGCGTCAGGGCGACCTGGTGCAGATCGGCAGTTCGCCGGAGATCCTTGTGCGTCTGGAAGAGGGCAGCATCGAACTGCGACCCATTGCCGGCACCCGCAAACGCGGCACCACCATCGAGGAGGACCTAGCCTTGGAGCGTGAACTGCTCGCCGACCCCAAGGAGCGTGCCGAACACCTTATGCTCGTCGACCTCGGGCGTAACGACGTCGGTCGAGTGGCAGCTCCTGGTACGGTGACAGTGCGTGACCTGCTCATGATCGAGCGTTACAGCCACGTCATGCACATCGTCTCCGGTGTGCACGGTCGGCTTAAGCCCGGGCTGGATCAGTTTGATGTGCTTGCCGCCTGTTTTCCGGCGGGCACGGTGAGTGGTGCGCCCAAGGTCCGCGCCATGGAGATCATCGACGAACTGGAGGTGGAACGGCGCGGGCCCTATGCCGGCGCGGTGGGCTACTTCGGCTTCTCCGGCAACATGGACTTCTGCATCACCATTCGCACCATTATCCTCCATGGTCACCACCTGTGGATTCAGGCCGGGGCCGGCATTGTGGCCGACTCCGATCCGCAGACCGAGTACGAGGAGACCATCAACAAGGCCATGGGCTTGCGCCGGGCCGTGGAACTGGCGGAAAAAGGGTTGTGAGCCGTGTTGATCATCATCGACAACTACGATTCGTTCACCTACAACATCGTCCAGACCCTGGCCATTGCGCCGCCTTCAGCCCCCTCAGGCTGGCAGCCGCCGGAGATCAGGGTGTTTCGCAACGACGCAATCACCATCGACAAACTGGCGGCCCTGCGACCGGACTGCCTGCTCATCTCGCCCGGTCCGCGTACTCCCAAGGAGGCCGGCATCTCAGTGGCGGCGATCCGCCGGTTCGCCGGGCTGATCCCTATCCTCGGCGTCTGCCTCGGCCACCAATCCATCGCTGAGGCCTTTGGCGGCCAGGTGGTGCGCGCCGCACGGCTGATGCACGGTAAGACTAGCCCGATCCATCATGACGGTCTGGGCGTGTTCTCCGGCCTGACTAACCCTTTTGATGGCATGCGCTACCACTCCCTGGTCGTTGAGGAGGCGATTCTGCCCGATTGCCTCCAGGCCACGGCCCACACCGACCAGGGCGAGCTCATGGGGCTGCGTCACCGCGACCTGCCGATTGAGGGGGTGCAGTTTCATCCCGAATCGATCATGACTAAGGAGGGCGCGGCCCTGCTGCACACCTTTCTCCGGCCCGATTACACCCGACTGCTGCGCGGTCGCGACTGACGAAAAATTATTTATTAAAAAATAATATGATACGAGAAGCGCTCGGCTAGGTTGTCGCTCTTCAGCACCTGAACGAAGCGGAAATGATCATGGTGATGGAGGAGATAATGAGCGGTGCGGCGACTCCGGCCCAGGTCGGCTCGTTTATCACTGCCCTGCGTATGAAGGGTGAGACCATTGACGAGATTGTCGGCGCGGTCAAGGTCATGCGCGAGAAGGCGACCCGCATCGACACCGGTATCGACACTGCGGCCGGCGAGGTGCTGGTGGACATTGTCGGCACCGGCGGCGATGGCTCGGGCAGTTTTAATGTCTCCACCACTGCCTCGTTCGTGGTTGCCGCAGCCGGCGTGCCGGTGGCCAAGCACGGCAACCGCGCGGCTAGTTCGCGCTGCGGCGCGGCCGACGTCATCGAGGCCCTGGGTGTCAACCTGGCCCTGCCTCCGGAGCGGGTGGGAGCCTGTGTGCGCGAGGTGGGCATCGGTTTTCTGTTCGCGCCCATGCTGCACGGCGCCATGAAATACGCCATTGGCCCGCGCCGCGATATTGGCATTCGTACCCTGTTTAACATTCTCGGGCCCATGACCAACCCGGCGGGCGCCAATGTCCAGCTGACCGGCGTGTTCGCCCCGGAACTGACCACAGTGCTTGCCGAGGTCCTGGTACGCCTTGGCATGAAACGGGCGGTCATTGTCTGGGGCGAGGGCAACCTCGACGAGATGACGATCACCGGCGCAACCCACATTGCTGACGGCCACGACGGTGCAGTAATCACCTCGATCGTCACCCCTGAGGAGTTCGGCTTGCAGACTGCGCCGTTTGCGACCATCCGCGGCGGCCGGACCGTGGCCGAGTCGGCGGTTCAGGTGCGGGCAGTGCTTGGTGGCGACCCTGGCCCGAAACTCGAT
>JAVEYP010000406.1:0-2848 GCA_034003445.1 Desulfobulbus sp. | reverse complement strand
GGGAGAAGCGTACAGCACAGTGGAAGAAAGCTGGGAGATAATAATTAAAATACCACTACCGAGTCATTATCTCGAAACTTTTTCCTATTATGAATTACTTGAATGTGGAGATAGGCTTAACCCTGACACAGATTCAGAGAAAACGAATTGGTTAAGCCTGTTACTGACACTTGGAAAGACAGAAGAACTTGAGAAAGACCTTTGTCTTTTCCAACATGAAAAAGAAGATGTTATAATGTTAAGCGCTACAGAGTTATTAAGTAGAGAAATAAAGAATCTAGTGACCATGGATGCCACCAGAGAGTACAATCGGCTTTTTCGTTATACTTTAAGAAGAGATCTCAAAAAGGTCAAAAGGTACGACTTAAAGGACTTCAGGATGTACGACGGATTATCTATTAACTACTCTACACTCAAGAGCGGAAAAAAGTTCATATTAGATGTATTTAATCGGACTCATAGTGTCATGAAAAATACTGACAGGTACCCTTGGGAATCCGAAAACGTCTACATTGATTACCTATTCGAGATAATCAAAAAGAACCCAACGAAAAAGACTTTAATCTTTCATTCGATTCAACTCGGAGATGCCGTAAAGGATAAGCTCTGTATCAAGGCGCTCGATGGTAATCTCTATGGTAGCTCTCAAGAATTTAACGAGATGATCAAGTTCAGGACTTTCGGCCTGCACGATGCAACCAACCTTTTCTCAGACTGCGAGAGAGTGGTCTTTTTGGGATTCCTGAGAAAGCCTCGGAAACAGTATCTTGCCGACCTGTACGCAGAGACCCTGGACATGAGCGTCATAGAGGAGTGGATGGTTGAACAGGTGGAGATAGGCGACCTCATCGTACAGCTTCAACAAGGAACTGGAAGAGGCACCATGAGAAGGGGAGAGGCGCAGGAGGTGTACTTCTTCGATCTCAAGCCCGAGAGGTTCACAGAGGATTTCTTCAAAGCCTTTCCGGGATGCTCAGTTACCCCATGGGAACCCGAATGCCTTACAAGGCTGGTGGAAACAAATAAGCCGGACAAGCCCTCTAAACGCAGCAGAGGAAGTAGCCAGAGGGCCAGAAACTTGAAGAAAGCAGCACGCAAGAAAGGTCTAGAACTCTCCGACGAGATTCTTTTGAAGTTCGATGCTGCTCCCAACCTAACCCCTATGAAATTCCTCAAAGCTGAAGGGTACATTTAAAGCCACTGTGAGCCCATTGGATTTCATCGAGAATCCTTTGGGCTTTCTTTTATTAACTCAATACGGTTCAACACAGAACTTGAAACACTCTAGGATTCAAGACGAGCCCATGAGAAGAAACACGTTTCAATACGGTCACTAGGCGGCCACTGATCTTTCCACAAGTTGAAAACTGAGAAGGGAATAGAGTTATTTATAGTTAACCATTATTGACCAGATGAATCTTGCGTACTTACCGGACCCCCCCTCGTATAGAGGTACCTCGGTAAATACACATTGATACTATAAACCACTAGAACCTTTACCCTATAAGTACCTAACCTTCACTTGTGGAAAGATCTAGGCCGCAACAGTGAAACACCAGAGAGTTCCAATGAAGTAAAAAAGGGGGTGGCTGGGAGGGGTCTCCCCTCTTAAATAACCCAGTGTCATGTCTTTATTAAAATTACACAGAGAAACCCATTGGCCCCTATTGAGGTATTCACTGAAGCTATAGAGGCCCTATGAAACCGAAACGCAATCCAGAGAAATAAATCGGTGAACATCAAAGCCAGGAGGAAGGCCCGGTCCCACAATCGTTTCACCCGAAGCTTCCTTTTCGTGCAATTGCAAATTTAGCTTAAGCAGGAAAGAAAGAATATCTTCATCTCTACTCATGTTATAGGTAGCGCAAGCGGCCCTATCCAGCTTGCCAAATTGCTTATGTCCAATTCGCTGAACATAACAACATAAGAGTATTAAATGATCAAAGCTACCATTTCTACCCCCAGTGCTCATATTCAAATGAGCATCCAAGTTATTGTTAATAACATAATGGGAATACCTAGCCACAACACCCTATAAAGCTTCTTAATGTTTTCTGATTTATTTGCTACCAATTTAAAAGCATGTGATCCTGAATAAAAAAAGGTTAATGACCAATAGAGTTGCTACGATTTCAGTAAAATTTCCTACAAAAAAATTTGTCTGTTCCTCATGACAGGTGAAAAGAATCTATTATGAATGTGAGGAAAGATTGAACCACTAACAACCTCCATCCCCAATCCTAGTTCCTGCAAAGACTCTTGTTTGCCATCGGTTCCCCCTTTCCAAGATATCACCAATCTTTAAATACGAGACTCTGATTATACACTAAAAATCTTGGAAAAAAAAACAGCGACAGTCTTTACAGGAAACCGGGCACAGCTTCGCCTTATCGAATGACTGAATACCATTCATTCCACTATATCTTCAGTTGTGTCTCCTTTTCGAGACAGGCAGCCAGTTCCCACTGGTGGAAATCAGAGTAGCCCACGGAATAGCACCGGCGAAAAGAATGCTAAAACCTTGAATTAACTAGATTTTTTCTAACTAAGCAACAAATTTTTTCCCGAGAACCCGCGAGAGGAAAGCATGAGTAGTTCCATACTATTCCGTGACTCCCTTTTGTCCTTCCCTGAAATACTTCTCCTCCCCACGCTACTCCCGAATTACCCCTTACCCCCAGGTGCAAAAGGAATCGTTTGGCTAGTTTAGAATTCTCTGAACTACCTGAATCCGTGACGCTTTAGCTCAGACTGGTGCAAACCAGTCTCGCACTGGCAATTTTGGGAGATTGTGATCTCCCGCATCCTGTTCCAGCCGCACGCTACGGCGACATTGGCGTCTTGCTCC
>JAVEYP010000405.1:0-2851 GCA_034003445.1 Desulfobulbus sp. | reverse complement strand
GCTCACCGCACACGCCGCAAAGCAGGCAGACGATCTCATCCTTGCCCAACACCTGACCGGTGGCACGTGGCGGGGAGACGTACAGACTCTGGCCGTGGTTGGTGGCCGGAGCGCGCAGCCGCAAGCGCAATTCCTCCTCGCTGCCGTTCTCGACAAAGCTGATGCAGGACTCCGGACAGGCGTCCGCGCAGGCGTCGCACTCGATGCACTCGGCCGGATGGAAGACGGTCTGCACATCGCAGTTGAGACAGCGCGCCGCCTCGGCCAGACCAACCTCGCGATCAAAGCCCAATTCCACTTCGAGCAGGCGGTCCCTGAGGGTTTTGTGCTTGGCGACCGTGGTCACGGCCTGACGACCGGTTTCCACCACTCGGTTGTCGTACAACCAGTCGTGCCCACCCATCTTCTGACCGGCCAGGTTGACCCGCGGCGCCGGCCGCTCGTCCAGGGGACGGCCCTGGCAGAAGAGGTCGAGGGAGATGGCTGCTTCATGACCATGGGCCACGGCAGTGATGATATTGCGCGGCCCAAATGCGGCGTCACCGCCGAAAAACACCCGTGGCAGTGAGGATTGCAGGGTGAGCGGGTCGAGCACTGGCAAACCCTCAGGCGTGAATTCAATGCCCGCGTCCGCTTCGATCCAGGGGAATGAATTCACTTGGCCCACTGCCAGCAGGACCTCGTCGCAGGCCATGAACACCGGCTCCTCGGCGGTGGGCACGAGCCGCCGCCCGCCGCCTTCGTAGACGGCCCGCACCCGGATGAAGCGCATGCCAACAAGTCGGCCGTCCTCGATGACAAAGGCCTGCGGCACATGGTTGTCGATAATCGGGATGTCTTCGTGCTCCGCATCCTCGATCTCCCAGGGTGAAGCCTTCATCTCGGCCCGCGGGCTACGCACCACCACGCGCACCTCCTCTCCGCCCAGACGGCGGGCGGTGCGGCAGCAGTCCATGGCGGTGTTGCCGCCGCCCAGCACGAGCACCCGCCGGCCCACCGAGTCCACGTGACGGAACACTACCCCGGCCAGCCAGTCGATACCCACGTGGATCCATTGGTCGCCCTCCTGCCGACCGGGCAGGTCAGGCAGGTCGCGGCCACGCGGTGCGCCGGTACCGACAAACACCGCGTCATAGTCCCCGGCGAGCAGCGTCTTGAGGCTCTCCACCCGGTGGTTGAAGCGGGCGTCCACCCCCATGTTGAGGATGGTGTGCACCTCGTTCATAAGCACGGACTCGGGCAGGCGAAACGACGGCAACTGACTCCGCATGAAGCCGCCGCCCTGCTCCTGATCGTCGTAGAGGTCGATCTGGTAACCGAGCGGCAACAGGTCACGAGCTACAGTCAGCGAGGCCGGGCCGCCACCGATGAGGGCGATGCGCTTGCCGTTCATGCGGGCGGGAGGCTGCGGCAGGGAGGGAAAGGCCGGGTCACGGTGATCGGCGCAAAACCGCTTCAGGCGGCAGATCGCCACTGACTCCTTCTCCACCCGAGCGCGGCGGCAGGCCGGCTCGCAGGGTCGATCGCAGACCCGGCCGAGCACCCCGGGAAAGACGTTGGACACCCAATTGAGCCGGTAGGCCTCGTCGTAGCGTTTCTCGCTAATCAGGCGAATGTATTCCGGCACCGGCGTGTGGGCCGGGCAGGCATATTGGCAGTCGATCACCTTGTGGAAGTATTCCGGATTGTCGATATCGGTCGGTTTCACGGGGAACTCCAGGATGGGCAAGGGAGATGGGCATTGAAGAGGCCTTCCTGATCGTTCAAAATAGAGGACAGGCGCATAGAAGGAAAGGCTTTTTTCTCGGTCACAGGCGGGCCGCGACGAAGCGTTTCGCCCCGACGGGGCGGCGATTATGCATGACAAGAAAGTCCCCATGGGGTAGACAGCCAGCCAAAAGGGACCGCACGAACAGAGGCGATCTCCCACAGCCTTGACCCGCTCCGGCGCCAGCCAAGAGCGGGCCGTATCGAAGTACCTTGCCATGCATGAGCCATCCGCAGATCTTCATCCTCAGCCCACACCTACCGTTCCGACGCGCATCAGTAAGGAAGATATTAACCTCCTGCCGCTCGCGGGATGGGAGGGACCGGTCGTCCTCGTGCGCAGCAATGATGATCTGGATCCGGCCCTGGAGCGGCTGGCCCAGACGGACCTGCTCGGCTTTGATACGGAAACCCGGCCAGCCTTCCGCAAGGGACAGAGCTTCCCGCCCAGCCTGCTACAACTCGCCACCGACAACGAGGTTTTTCTTTTCCAACTGCAGCGCGTCGGCCTGCCGGGCGCACTGCTTAACCTGCTCAGCGACCCGGGGATCGTCAAGGCCGGCGTAGGCCTTGATTTTGATCTGAAGACCTTACAGGAGCTGCGTCCCTTCCAGCCGCGCGGCTTCACCGACCTCGCCAGGATCGCGCGCCGCAAGGGCATCCGCAACAATGGCCTGCGCGGCCTGGCCGCCGCAGTGTGCGGCATCCGCATTTCCAAGTCCTCCCGCACCACTAACTGGGCCAACCCAGCCCTCACCCCCCAGCAGATCCGCTACGCGGCCACCGACGCCTGGATCGGCCGTGAACTCTACCTCCATCTTGATCGTCTGCCCGACCAGCACCACAGCTGATACCGCCACAGCTGCCCCTCTCGTTCTCCTTCTTAGCTCAGAAAAACAGGTTGCCGTGCGGCTGCGCCCCTTCGCGAATGCGCTCGAGCTGGTCGGCCAGTTCGCGGATCTCGGTCTGCCAGTACGTGCGCGAACCGAAGTCCGGGATCACCGGTGAGGCACCGTCCTCCACCACTTGGTGAGCGCACCACGCCGAGTAGTGGATGAAACGCATAGCCCTCAGCGGCTCGATC
>JAVEYP010000404.1:0-2862 GCA_034003445.1 Desulfobulbus sp. | reverse complement strand
AGATGCTTAAAAGCATGAACGACCAGATCAATGCGGAGATGTTCTCCTCCTATCTCTACCTGTCCATGGAGAGCTATTTCCAGTCTATCAGCCTGCGCGGCTTTGCCACTTGGATGCGGGCACAGGCCCAGGAGGAGATGATGCATGCAATGAAGTTCTACGATTTCATTCATGAGCGCGGCGATAAGGTGACCGTGGAGGCTATTGCTAAGCCCGAGATCACCTGGGAGTCCCCCCTGGCAGCCTTTGAGGCAGTGCTCGCCCACGAGCAGCATGTCACGAGACTGATTAACGACCTGGTGGACTTGGCCATCTCCGAGAAGGACCACGCCACCAACATCTTCCTGCAGTGGTTCGTCACCGAGCAGGTCGAGGAGGAGGCCAGCGCCGGTGAGGTCGTCGACCGCCTTAAGCTCATTAGGGACAACCCCTCGGGCCTTTTCATGATGGACGCGGAACTGGGCAAGCGGGTGTTCAGCCTGCCGCCGCCGGCCGCTGAGTAAAGGAGGCTGTGGTGAGCAGCCGGGCAGTCAAAGAGCAGATACTTACCCTGCTGGCCAAGGAAGACCTCGCGGCCAGTCGTGAGGCCCTGGACCGCCTCCCGGCCGAGAAGGTGGTGCACGCGCTGTTCTCTGCCATCTGCCGGGAGCAGCCGGCGGTGCGCTGGCACGCGGTCACCTGCATGGGCGACGCTGTGGCCCGGATTGCGGCCGATAACCTGGAGGCGGCACGGATTATCATGCGTCGCTTTATGTGGAGCCTGAATGACGAGTCGGGCGGCATCGGCTGGGGTGCGCCCGAATGTCTGGCGGAGAGCATGTGCCGGAACGAACGGTTAGCCATAGAGTATGCCCATATGCTCGTGTCGTACTCGTGCGAGGATGGCGACGAACTGTGCCAGCAAGGCAACTTCATTGAACACCCGCTGCTGCAGCGCGGCGTGGTCTGGGGCATCGGCCGGTTGGCCGGCTGCGCGCCCGCGGTGTTCCGACAACTCGACGTAGGAGCGGATCTGGGCCGCTACCTTGAGGCCGAAGACCCGGAGTTACGTGGGCTAGCGGCCTTGGCTGCCGGCAGGCTGCAGGAGGTCACACTGAGGCCTCTGGTCGAGCAACTGTCTACTGACACCGCAGCGTTGACCCTGTACGATAAAGAAGAGTTCCGGCAGGCCACAGTGGCTAGCTTGGCTCGGGACGCTCTGGCGACTTTGGGATGAACGACACCCTGTTCCCGGCCGCTGCCTGTGTCCAGTTTCGCATTGCCCTGGGCGAGCCGGACCGCAACCTTGAGCGGGTTGTCCAGCTGGTCGACGACTACCAGCCGAAATCCGAGACCTTGCTCGTCTTGCCGGAGATGTGGGCCACCGGTTTTGCCTATGACCGGCTGATCGAGTTGGGCCGTCGCACCCCTGAAATGCTCGCTGGCCTGCAGGGGCTGGCCGCGCGCTACGACTGTTGGCTGGCCGGGACACTTACCGCCCTTTCTGACCACGGTCTGCCGTCTAACACCCTGTTTTTGGTCGGCCCGGACGGGGTGGCCGGCCAGCAGGCCAAGCGGCGGCTCTTTCCGTCTTGGCAGGAGGACCGCCACTACGCTCCAGGCAGCGACCCAGGGCCGCTAACAAGCCCGTTTGGCCCTCTGGCAGCGCTCATTTGTTACGAACTTCGCTTTCCGGAATTGGCGCGGCAGCAGGTGTTTGCCGGCAGCCGGTTGCTCGTAGTCTCGGCCGAGTGGCCGCGGGCCCGGCTTGACCACTGGCTCACCCTGCTGCGTGCCCGAGCCATAGAAAATCAGGTGTTTGTCGTAGCAGCCAACGGCTGCGGCCGCACCGGCACTATGGACTTGGCCGGTCACTCGCTGCTCATCGGCCCGGACGGCTCAGTGCTTGCCGATGCCGGCGAGGATGCGACCATCGTTGACTGGCCGTTGGACGAAACCCTCGTCGACCAGCAGCGCAGCCGCTTTTTTCCGGCCGGCGACCGCAGTTGGCCTGGTGGCGACAGGGGCAAGGTCCGGGACCTCGACGAACTGCTGCCCGAATTGGCGGCTATCCAACGGCATGGCAGCCGTATCGCCTTCACCAACGGCTGTTTCGACATCCTCCACGCCGGCCACGTGAGCTACCTCGAGGCGGCCCGTCGCACCGCCGACTGCTTGGTGGTAGGGCTGAACAGCGACAGCTCGGTACGCGGCCTCAAGGGGCCAGGCCGGCCAGTCAACGCCCAGGCCGATCGGGCCCGGGTGCTGGCGGCCTTGGGCTGCGTGGATTACGTGGTAGTGTTTGGCGAGGAGACGCCGCTCCGGCTGATCACCGCCATCTGCCCGGAGGTGCTCGTCAAGGGCGCGGATTGGGCGGAGGAGCAGATCGCCGGCGCGGCCGAGGTCCGGGCCGCAGGCGGGCAAGTGGTGCGCATTGCCTTGACGAAGGACCGGTCGACCACCGGCCTGCTGGCGCGTATTCGCCAGACAACGGACTGAACGGTCAGGAAAATTTCTTTCAGATACTAAGAAACAGGAGGAGAGCATGACTACCATTCATATTCAGGGTATGAGTTGCGGACACTGTGCTGCCAGCGTGCAGAAGGCCCTTGAGGAACTGGGATTGACGGAGGTGCGCGTCGACGCGGCCAAAGGTGAGGCAGTTTTTGCGGGATCAGCGGACCAGGAAGCGCTGCGCCGGGCGATCGCTGCCAAGGGGTACCAATTGGTGGATTGACCCCAGCGGGCCGCTTGGTGGCAGCCAGGGACGGCCGCTTCGCCGAAGACGAAGGGTATGAGGTCACAGGCTACCTCGACAGCGATCCCAACTCCACCGTGGATCTCGATTCGCAGCCTGTCGCTGCTCGCTGATTGGCTGATGCG
>JAVEYP010000403.1:0-2873 GCA_034003445.1 Desulfobulbus sp. | reverse complement strand
TCATGTTTTCACCTGCCAAGTGAGTTTTTTGGACAGGCGTATATTGATATATTTATACTGAAATTTCAATATATTGATTGTAATTTTAGCCACTTTTTACTGATGGATTTTCACTGATTCAGGATCTACATATTGACCACTCCTCGTGAGATTCGTAGGCGTGGCATTGAAGTCAAAGGAAAACTTGTCCCCCGACCGACTGAATGGGGGCTGAATGCTTTTACAAGAGAGAGAGGTCACAAGCGCCGGATTTTGGACGGCGGGATTGAATGGCAAACTTCTTCAAAAAGTAGTGAAATTGTTGTTGGTACGATTGAAGAATTAAGAGCGTCGCTTCTCGACGATGTATATTCATTGGATGGTTTCGTACGAGACAAACTGTCGCTGTTTTTTGCAGAGGAATCCTCTGGAACGAATGTTACAACCTTATTGACTAGCACTGATGGGGTCATCCAAAAAAAATTCTCATGGGCAGCTGGGCGGGTATCCTGAAAACGTCGCCGCTTGACGTTAGAAAAATCACTCGAAGAGAAACATATAGTTACGTCGCTCTTTTTACACCTTTGACCAGTAATTTTAAGCAATGTATATAAATTACATGTATTTATATTAACCGATTAACTTATTCAGGTGGAAAAAATGGCTAAAGGAAAAGATGCTCAGAAATCTGAAAAGAAAAAATCCGAGAAAACGCTGAAAGAAAAACGGAAGGATAAAAAAGAGAAGAGATCTAATAAAAACAAATGATTAGTACCGAGCCTCAGCCATTCCGAGCAACCGCTGAGTAATGGGCTGAATGATGCGAGGCATCAGCCTCCTGCTCCCCAAACTGAGGAATCGGCCACCACCTAGCAGCAGTACGACGTTATAAAACAACCCGACCCGGGCAATCAACACGGCGCTTTCCAACCCGGGTTATAACTCGTCAAGATAGGGGGACTGCACAATGAAGAGGAAAACTGTTGTGATGCGAAGGGCGGCAGTTGTTCTGCTCATAACCTCTGGCTTTCTGGGGGGTGTAGCTCTGGCCCAAGAGAAGAAGGTCAAGAGCAGCTATAGTCCTGTGGTGATCAATGAGCCATTCGAGGATGCCATGGCTCGGATGAAGACAGCCAAGCCCGAAGTCATGAAGCGCCAGATGGATTTACTACATGAGCGCTATGACTTGGGCGACCGGGCGGCTGAGGGCGTTATGATGTCCGGAGGGAAAAAGCCTGTTCAAGGTGGTGTTCGGGCCAAATTGCCCACAGATATGACTTGGGATAAGCTGGCCGCAATGACACCGGAAGTGGTTCGCGAGATGGACCTCTGGCCCAAGGGCTTTTTGCCGTTGCCTCACCCGAACCATCCAGAAGGCGGCATGGTTTTCCCCAAGAATCATATCGAGGAAATCAAAAAACAGGAGGGGCGTGATCTCACCCGTTTTGATCTTGATTTGGACCTGCCGGATCACCTCTTGCCAGAGTTTCCTTCACCCATTTACCTGACGACCCGTCCTGACCTTGGTGATGTTTCTCAAGGCAAAATCGTCACTATGATGAACTACCATGAACTGTTCAATGGGATCCTGAATCCAAAACAACTCGAAGGACTCAGGTTGCTTGTCACGCCATTTCCTCAGCAGCAGTTCAACACGACCGAAGATCGCCGTTCCGAACTCCCGAGCCGCGGAGTGACATGCTTCGACTGCCATCTTAACGGCCACACCAATGCCGCTACCCACCTGGTAGGCGATATCCGACCACAAGAATTGAGGCACCGCTTGGATATTCCGACGCTTCGCGGGGTGAACATCCAGCGTTTGTTTGGTTCGCAGCGCGCATTGAAAACCATTGAAGACTTCACAGAATTTGAGCAGCGGGCCGCTTATTTTGACGGTGACCACGTCATTGCCGCCAAAAAAGGGGTAAACGTCCTCGAGCGTGGAAGCCAGGTCCATTTCATGTCAGAATTCCAATCCATCCTGGATTTTCCACCAGCGCCCAAACTGAATATTTACGGAAAGTTGGACGCCACCAAGGCGACTGAGGCTGAGTTGCGCGGGGAGGCGGTTTTTTCCGGTAAGGCTCAATGTGCTACCTGTCATCCAGCCCCATACTATACAGACAACACCATGCATAACTTGAAGACCGAAAGGTTTTTTAAACCGCAGATGGTTAACGGCCGTTATGCTTCCGTAGACGGGTCAATAAAGACCTTTCCCCTGCGAGGCATTAAAGACTCTCCACCCTATCTCCATGACGGCAGACTGTTGACCCTGGAAGATACCGTGGAGTTCTTCAACTTAGTGCAGGAACTCAAGTTGACAGAAGGCGAAAAGAGCGATCTTGCCGCATTTATGAGAGCCCTTTAACAACTGGCGGCAGGAGGTAGAAGCGAGCGGTCCGAGAGTTTTTGGATCTTGGACCGCTCAATGTCCAATTAAAATCTAGCCGGCCCCCTCCCGTAGGGTTTTCGTTTTTAAATATGGCGCCGAAATCAACCCTGCTGGTTATTGAACTGGGAGGCGTTTCATCACGTCCCAGTGCTTCTTGTTCGCTTCATAGCTTTGATTGTTCTCTTTGCTACGCAATTAAATGATCCAGTTGCAGAACTCGCTCATGTCAAAATGAGGTAGGTTGAAAAAAATGGACACCAGAGCCTGTCACAAAATTATTGCCGAATTTTTCCAGTCTCTGGCCTTAACCGTGCCGCTCTGCCTGAAATTTGCCCTTGTAATCTCGTTTGGCATTCCAAAATCTGCCGAGACCGCGTTTCCGCCGTTCAATCATGATCAGTGGGCGGTTCGAAGCGCCTTCATTGCCGGTTTTCGTTGCTCATTAATCCCCATACGCGGCCCTATACAGCTTGCGGAGGTTGAAACAGGCGCAAAT
>JAVEYP010000402.1:0-2890 GCA_034003445.1 Desulfobulbus sp. | reverse complement strand
CATGGTAGGATCCTTCCCCGCTGAGGTCTTGATAGACATCGGAAACGGCCTGGGAATACGGGTCAATACCAACAGCATCGGCAAAAAGCCGGCTGAAGATCGAGACGCTAGTGCTTACCAGGGTCGGGCTCACCCGAGGCTGGATAAGGGTATACCCGGCCGTGACCCGGCCCTCGGCATCAAAGCCGGGCTGGTTGAGCGGATGCGCCAGAGTTTCGATCATCCGCCGGGCAGTCCCGTGCGGTAACTGGGTATCGCTGTCCAGAGTTATGACGAAACGGATGTCAGCCAACTGATCCGGATCGCCAACATAGACCAAGGGTGGAGCGTTCTCCAGACGGGTGCCGTCGATCAGACGGTTCAATTCTTCCAGTTTGCCCCGTTTACGTTCCCAGCCGATAAAATGCTGCTCCGATTCACTCCAGGTGCGTTCGCGATGAAACAGCAGGAACCGTTCGCCGCCATGGCGCTGATTCAGCTCGTGCAGGCCCTGGCGCGCAGCCTGCAGCAAGGGGCTATCGTCGCTGCGGGTTAACGTGGGGGCATCGGTATAGTCGGAAAAAAGGCTGAACAACAAATTGGTTTCTTTGTTGGCCAGGTAGCGGATCTCCAGCTTTTCAACCTCTTCCTGGATTGAGGCCTCGTCCACCAGCATCATCGGCACAACAACCAGGGTTCGGAACGCATCAGGAATTCCGGAATCCTCGAAATCCATCTTGGGCAAGGATCGGGTCGGCAGCAACCTAGTGATGTAATAGTTAACGAGTTCAATCGCCAATTGACTGACCGGAATCAGAAGAAGCAGAGCGAGGCCAAGGCCAAGAATGGGCGAGAGTGAAACTCCGGCCAGAAAAACTATCAGACCAAGCAACAACGCCGTGACGCCGCCGATAGCAAGGAAATAGACAAGGGTGTGGTGATTGCTGATCCCTTGAAACAATCGGTGGATAAATCTTTCCTGGCAGCCAAGGAACCCAGCCAGTTCCACCCTTCCTTGTCCGACCAGCCAGGCCCCGATATAACGCTGTCGTTTATTGCTGGGCCGTGCCTCTTTTGCCAGTTTGACAACGCGCTGTGCGACCTGAACTTCAGTCTGCCCGGCAGCGAGGGCCAGTTGTTCAACTGCCCCCCGGCACTGATCCCGGGTGGCAAAATCCATATGAGGATAAACTCCGGAGGGATCAAGGCGCAAAACCCGTTCGACCCGGCTGAGTTGTTCAAAGATATCACGCCAGTCCAGCAAGCCGAGATGCCGCAAGCTTGTAAAGGCATTCCCGCAGGAAAACTGCTCCCTGGTCTGTCGATTTTGTTCCTGCAGGTTGAGGTCGTAGATGGGGATTTTGAGCGTGCGCTCCAGCCAGTTCTTCACCGGCACCAAAACGGCGGCCTCGTCGTACAGCAAACCAACGAGTTGCACGCCAAAATAGGCGCTGGGACGGGGCTCTGCCTTGGCAAGTTCTGTCAGTATGGCGAACAGTTGGTTGGAATCCCGGCGGTTGGCCCCGATCAACCGGTTGGCCCAAAAGTCGGCTAGTTGTCGTTCCCGCAGGTCTGCCAGGGCAGTGACAGCCAAACTCAGAATACTTTCAATAAGGGCTACGCGCAGCATCTGGGGGAGCGCCCACAGTTCGCCGCTCGTTAAGGTGTGAACGGATTGATACGTCTCTACAAACTCCGAGATGTTTTCCTGGTCCAGACGCATTTCGGTATGAGCAACGAGATCCTTGGCCAAACCGTAGATGCACGGCAACCCCTGGTATGGATCGCTAGAAAAGACAGACAACTTCCGGTAAAAATTACGCGGCAGGTTGAGCAATACGTCGCGGGCATTACCTTCCAGAATGTATTCGTTATCAAGAATCCAATCAGCTACACCCGTGGTTTTCTGTTCCAAACTACTTGCTGCGGTGAGATCTGCACAGACCTCGTGGATCCATTTTCGCGCCTGTTTCAGACGGTTGAGGAGTTCAGTGGTGTCTGGCTGCTTGAGCCCGATCTGCGGTTCGTCGGCGTGACGTCGGGCATGCTCCTCAATCTTTTCCGGGGAAAGCCTGACCACCACGCCCCGGCCCCTGGCCCGCCGCTCGTGTTTGTGATGCATGACAAACAATGACGGTGGCGTATCCCCAATTTTGCGGAGCATGGCTACTGGGCGCTGTAACGATTCGACCGGGGCTCTGAGGATAAGAACAGACTCGCCGGCCAGGAGCCAGCGAACATGGTTACGAACATCCTCGGGTTCAACAGCCTGCCTGGAGTGTCGGGACCAGAGAAAGGCCGCCATCATGCCAACAGCACCACTGCACAACATGATCGCGGGTGCAGCAAAAAGGTTCTGGAAGGAAATCAGCCCAAGCCAGTACAGCGAGAAAGCAACTATATCGGCGACTCCTGCAGAGATGCCGCCTGTTACGACTAACTTTAGGGTAAGGCGCCGAAGGAAGGGTTTAACAAGTTGGACCGTTCCACCGGGATCCTTATGGACAAGGATTGCGCGGCTAAAACCCGACTGTGTTAATTTCTCGACTGCTTCCTGTGCGTCCTTTTTCCTTGTGAAATACCCAACGAGAATGCCAGTGCTCACTCTTTATCCTTTGTTCGCTACGTAGTCAGAATCTTCTGCCATGGTGGTTGTCACCTGACCGAAAAACTCAGCAAGGAACACAACAAGCAGTTCCGGATAATGTAAATAATTGAAGCGTGGGGTGGGGGGTGCAGTATTCCCTAAACAAAGGAAATAACTTTTCTAGACCTGAAACAAATTCCTGAATCAGTGAAAATCCATCAGTAAAAAGTGGCTAAAATTACAATCAATATATTGAAATTTCAGTATAAATATATCAATATACGCCTGTCCAAAAAACTCACTTGGCAGGTGAAAACATGAAGC
>JAVEYP010000401.1:0-2894 GCA_034003445.1 Desulfobulbus sp. | reverse complement strand
GAGCGGTCGATGGCGGTGATGCGCGACTTCATGTTCAGCCAAGTGCAGGAGAGCGAGTTGCAGCTGTTCGTCGAGATCACCAAGGAGGAACAGCCGGCCAACCCCAAGGAGGTCTCGTCCCTGATCCTTATCCCGGCCTTCATGCTCTCTGAGCTGAAGCGCGCCTTTCAGATGGGCTTTATGATCTACGTGCCCTTTCTGGTGATTGACATGCTGGTCAGCTCGGTGCTCATGTCCATGGGCATGATGATGCTGCCGCCGATCGTCATCTCCCTGCCTTTCAAGCTGCTGCTGTTCGTGCTCGTCGACGGCTGGCAGCTGGTGGTCGGCTCGCTCATGCAGAGCTTCGGCTGAGCCTGCCGTCCCTTGCGAGACCTGCCGTGAGTCCAGAACACGTTATCCATGTCGGTAGGCAGGCGGTCGAGACCGTGTTGTTGTGCGCCTCACCCATGCTGCTGGCGGCCATGGTCATTGGCCTGTTGATCAGCATCTTTCAGGCCGCCACCCAGATCAACGAGCAGACCATGACCTTTATCCCCAAGATCGTCGCGGTGTTCGTCACCCTGCTCATCTTTGGCCCGTGGATCATCGAGCTGCTGGTCACCTTTACCACCGGCATCCTCACCCAGATCGCCACCATCGGCCGCTAGCCCCGCCGCGCCATGGATCTGCAGCTCGTCCCAGTCGCGCAGTTCCAGACCTTCCTCCTCTGCCTGGCCCGCGTCATCGCCCTGGTGGCAGCCATCCCGGCCTTTAGCGGCATTGCCGCCACGGTGCGGGTAAAGGTTGGCCTGGCCTTTGCCACCACCCTGGTGCTCTTCCCGCTCATGGCGCCGCACACCCCGCAGGTGGACTTCACCCTCACCTCCTTTGGTCTGTTGATGGTCAACGAAGTGCTCCTCGGCGCGCTCATCGGCCTGGTCGCCCAACTGGTGTTCACCGCGGTGAGCTTTGGCGGCACAGTTATCGGCTACCAAATGGGGTTTGCCGCGGCCAACATCTTTGACCCGCAGACCACCCAGCAGCTGTCATTGATGAGTCAGTTCATTAACATCCTCGCCTTGCTCGCCTTCCTGGCCATGGACATCCACCACTTCTTCTTCCGTGTCATCGTCGAATCCTACCAGCTGCTGCCGCCCGGACCCCTGGACTTTTCCGGCGGCGCGGTGGAGACGCTGATGCGCCTGGCCAGCCACATGTTCGTGCTCGGCGTCAAGTTCAGCGCGCCGGTGCTCGCCCTGCTGCTCATCACCAACATGGTGCTCGGCATCCTCGCCCGAGTGTTCCCCCAGCTCAACGTGTTCATGCTCAGCTTTCCGCTGAACATCGGCATTGCCCTGCTCGTCATCGGCCTGACACTCGAGGCCATGTTCTCGGTCCTGCGCCGTGAATTTGACACCATGGGCCAAAACATCCTCACCCTCCTGCAGTTGCTGCGCTGATCGGCCATCCCACCCACCCCACCACGCGAAGTTGAGCGGGTGCATAATTTGCAACACGGGCCGCAGCGGGCCAGCACGGCCCGTCCCCGGCGCTGCTGCCGGCCCCCCCTGACCTGAAGCGACCTAGCCATGGCGGAAGAGCCCAGCTCCGGCGAACGCACCGAAACCCCATCCGCGAAACGACGAGACGACTTCCGGAAGAAAGGCCAGGTGGCCCAGAGCCGCGAGGTCCAGACCGCGGCCATGTTCACCCTGTTGCTCCTCTTCTGGCTGTTCTTCGCGCCCCGCTTCTGGGGATCCCTGCAGGAATTGATTGTCTCGGTATGGCGGGCGAGCGGCACCTTTGCGGTCACCCCCTCCTCGCTCATGCAGCTCGCTTACCACCTGGCCGCCGGCCTGGCCAGGATCCTCCTGCCGCTCTTCCTCACCGCCCTGGTGATCGGCTTCCTCGCCACCTACCTGCAGGTCGGCTGGCTGTTCACCACCCAGCCGCTCATGCCCGACCTGAGCAAACTCGACCCCATCCGCGGCATGGGCAAGTTCTTTTCCAAACGCTCGCTGGTTGAGGTGATCAAGTCGCTCGCCAAGGTCGGTCTGATTGGCTGGGTAGCGTACCGGACAATGGCCGGCGAGTTCGACAAGGCCCTGCTGCTCGGTGAGATGCCGACGGGCGAAACGATCCGCTACCTGGCCGTAACCACTACGCTGGTAATGGCCAAGGTGGCGGCGGTCATGATCGTGCTCGCCGCAGCAGACTTCGCCTTTGTTCGCTGGGAAATGGAACAAAAAATGAAAATGACCAAGCAGGAGGTGCGGGAGGAGATGAAGGAGACCGAGGGCGACCCGTACATCAAGTCAAAAATCCGTTCCATTCAGCAGCAGATGGCCCGTCGGCGGATGATGGCCGCGGTGCCAACCGCGGACGTGGTCATCACCAACCCGACCCATGTGGCCGTGGCTGTCCGCTACGAGGCCGGGAGTATGGAAGCGCCTGTGGTCGTTGCCAAAGGTACAGAGCTGGTGGCAGCGCGCATTCGAGCTATTGCCCGCGAGCACGGCGTGCCCGTGGTTGAGAACCCCCCAGTGGCAAGGTTATTGCAGTCAAGAGTACCAATCGGGCAGGAGGTCCCCGCGGAGCTGTTCAAGGCCGTGGCCGAGATCCTCGCCTACGTCTATTCGCTGAGGGCAACCAGACGGTAAATGGAAGCAACCGGAAGACAGACACTGCTCAGCCGGATCCGACCGGGCGAACTGCTGGGGCATAGCGACATCGTCGCCTCGCTGGGGCTGATCAGTATCCTCATGCTGATGATCATCCCCCTGCCGCCGATCCTCCTTGACCTCTGTCTGGCGACCAACATCACCATTGCCGTGCTTATTCTCATCATAAGCCTGTACACTCAGCGGGCAGTTGAGTTCTCCATCTTCCCCGCGCTGTTGCTCACCACCACC
>JAVEYP010000400.1:0-2905 GCA_034003445.1 Desulfobulbus sp. | reverse complement strand
GCAGGGCACGGTGAGCCAGGTGAGCGTGCTGGCCGCCGAACCCAAGGGCGTATTCGAGCAGAATGTCCTGCGCTGCGTCTCGGGCTGGCGGTTCAAGCCTGGCACTGTGAGTGGCGTGGCGGTCAAGGCCCTGGTGGAACAGACCATTACCTTCAAACTTGAGTAGCGTTATGAATTTCTGCTCCTTTGCATGGCGATGCGGTGCGCTCCTACTGCTCTTGGCCTTTTTTACTCCGGCTGTTGCCCCGGCTGCGGACATGCCAAGTGCGGTCCGGCTGGTGCTGGCCAGGATTGGGCCGCTCATGACCGCCAAGGACTATGTCA
The DNA here is from genome assembly GCA_034003445.1 of Desulfobulbus sp. Classification (GTDB taxonomy): domain Bacteria; phylum Desulfobacterota; class Desulfobulbia; order Desulfobulbales; family Desulfobulbaceae; genus Desulfobulbus. The sequence continues at coordinate 2,581 of JAVEYP010000400.1, read as the reverse complement.
AGGCCAGCGAAATCATTCAAACAGCCCTGGCCAAGAAGGAAACCCGGCATCCGGAACTTTTCTTTGCCCTGGGTAATTGTCTGATGCTCCGAGGTGAGCAGAAAGCGGCGATCAAGGCCTATACTCAGGCCGTGACGCTGGATTCCGGACACAGCCTAGCCTGGCTTAACCTGGCCAAGGCCTACTACGAGGTCAGGCAGTACCAGGAAGCCGGACGCTGTTTTGCCAGGGGCTATGGAGCTGACGGCGGCAAACAAGCGGACACGCTGTATTTCAGCGCCGCCGCCTATCTCATGGCCGGGGCGTATAGCGAGGCGATCACCTCCTTTCAGCAGCTCTTTGCTGCCCATGCCAAGGCGATCAAGCCTGAATGGCGAGAACACTACATCCATGCCCTTATCAGTGGAGGGAAGTCGAAACAGGCGCTGCCCCTGATCCGGGAATTGGTTGCCCAGGCTACTGGTGACCGCAAGCTGCAGTGGCAGGAAATCCTGCTTGCTCAGTATGTCCAGCTGCGTATGCACAAGGAGGCCCTGGGCTACAGCAGGGAACTGACCGACCAGCAGCCCGGGGAGGCGCGCTGGTGGAAAGCCCTGGCCCATATTCAGCTCTCAGCCAACCATCTTGAAGATGCCGTGGCCACGCTCACCGTCTACAGCTACCTCAAGCCGCTCAGTAGAGAAGAGACACGCCTGCTTGCCGATCTGTATCTCCAGGCCGGCATCCCGGTCAAGGCGGCGCCCCTGTATGCGCAGCAGCTCAAATCACACCCTGACGCTCAGGTCTCCCTACGTCTGGCCATGGCCTACCGCCAAATGGACCAAGCGGATTTAGCCTTGCAAACTCTAGAGAGCGCCAAAGGCAAGGATACGGATCCGCGTCTGCTCATGCTCCAGGGAGAGCTTTCCTACGCCCTCAACCGCTATGGCCTGGCGGCTGACAGCTACAGACAGGCGGCCCGGCTGCGCGGCAGCCACCAGGGGCAATCCTGGCTCATGGCCGGCTATGCCGCTATGCAGGGGCAGGATCTGGGCGCAAGTCGGGAAGCCCTGACCCAGGCCGCCCGGTTCGACAAAGAGAAAAAAGCGGCCAGGCTGGCCCTCGATCATATCAACCAGAGCATGGTGCAATAACGTGGCAGCACATCGACTAGGCAGCAAGCAATGATATCCCCTCCTGCCCTTTTTCAGGTTGCCGGCGGGCTCTACGGTGTGACCTTGCTCTCCAGCTTGCCCGCAGGCAGGCTGGCGAGAACGGCAACCGCTGTTCTGCTCGCTGCTGCTGTCAGCTGCAACCTGGCCGTGGTGGTTTTCCGCTACCACCAAGCCTGGCCCATGCTGCCCATGCATTTGGGGGCAGTGGCCCTGCCGCTGTGTCTTGGCCTGTTTTTTCCCTTTGCCGCAACCAGCAGCGAACCGTCCCTGCGGCGACCGGTACAAGGTATGGTGCTTGTGCAGATGGTGTTGCTTGTTGTAGCCGCACTCTGTTTCCCCAAGGATTTCTATCTGCCGTTTCTTAAATCAAAGACCCTGCTGGCTCATGGTTTCCTCTGGTTTGGCCTGGTCGGTAAGAGTTGTTTTTGCCTCAGTGCGGCCTGGGCACTGGTCGCACTGCGTTTCCCCCCTTCCGCTGCAGGAAAACACCAGTTGACCGTCTGTGTCCATCGCTCCCTGCATTGGGCCGTCTGGGGGTTTGTCTTGTGGACCGTCTCCATGTTCAACGGTGAACTGTGGGCGTATCTGGGCTGGGGTACACCGGTCGTTTGGGATGACCCTGCCCTGACCATGACCATGGCCGCCTGGTTTTTCTACGCCTGTTTCCTTCACCTGCACCTGACCGGTTCCTGGAACCTGAAGGCACGGGCGCTTTACGCCTCCCTGGGCGGTCTGGTTGTGCTGGCCCTGACCTGCTTGCCGGATCTCGGCCCCTTCCGCGCGCCCTTCTGATCATGAATCGCCTACTCACACGCCTCTGGCGCTCCTTGGGCAGCATCCATCTCAGCGTGGTGCTTTGCCTGCTGCTAACCATGGATCTGGTCTGGGGTTATTTTTGTCTTAACCGTCGCACGCCGCTGTTTGCGCCGTTAAACGACATGGGGCTCATCCCCTGGGCGCAGACCTACGGCAAGTACAACCTGCTGTACACTGGCTGGTTTTTTCTGCTGCTGGCCCTGCTCACTCTGCTGGCCATCAACACCTTTGTCTGTACCACCGACCGGGTGCGACAACTGCTTGCCGCCCAGCGACCTGGCAATCGCAGACGATTGGTAGTCAGGCTCGCTCCCCACATCATGCACTACGGGCTGATTGTCATCCTGGCAGGCTATCTCTGCAGCTATCTTTTCACTCAGGTCCTGACGAGCAGTACTTTGGTGCCGGGCTCCCATCTCTCCATGCCCGGCACCAAAGGTCAGGTTACTTTCCTGACCTTTGAGCCTGTTTATTACCGGGGGGATCGCCTCGTCTTTTTCAAGAACGAGGTCATTACTCCCAGGGCCCGCCTGTTGCTCAGTGACGGCCAGACGAAACGGGAGGTCATACTCTCCCACAACCAGCCGGTCCGGTTCCAGGGGTACAGCCTC
>JAVEYP010000399.1:0-2917 GCA_034003445.1 Desulfobulbus sp. | reverse complement strand
TCGTACTGCTGCGCCAATTCGCCAAGCGTCTTTTCCCCGGCAATGGCTGCCAGGGCCACCTTCGCCTTGAAGGCCGCTGAATGGTTCCGTCGCGTTCCTTTTGCCATGTTCTGCTCCTTGTTATGCCATCTCAGGGCGTTACGGGTAGCAGATTTTCCACTTAACGGCTTGTCCAATTTCGCGAGACCACCTCTGGCTCCCCTGTAGCTAATTTATCGGCACTATATTGAAAAAATACTGATGACAGTGCAAAAACGTTCTCGCTCTTTGCGCGCCGTTATCTTCATTTTGTCGTCAGTCCAAAAAAGGGCTCAGCATATAGATGATATCGCTTTCTCGTGAAGGGTATGGTGATATTATGCTGTTTCTGTGGAGTTCGGCAATGGTCGTCTTGTCGTGCATCGCCTGTTTAAAGGTATTCAGAACTCCGGTGGTATGGTCCAGTAAAAAGTGGGCGCCGACAATATGATCCTGTTCGTCAATCAAAATTTTGTAGGCTGCATATTGTAATCCAACCCTCTGGTATGTTGGCCAGCTGACCCGGGTGTCATAGCTTTTCCGGTAGCGGATGTTTTCCTCCTTGAGTTGCTGTTCTGTTTTGCCCAACATGCCCAATTGCGGGTAGGTGAAAAGAACGGCAGGGATGACCCGGTAATCAACAGATTTTTTGGCTCCGCCTTGTTTGGCGGCAATTATGACCTGGGCTGCGGCATGCCCCTCCATATCGGCTACCCGGGCAAGCTGGATGCTGTCAACGCAATCGCCGGCTGCAAAGATACCCTCATTGCTGCTCTGCATATATTCATCGACGATGATGCCCCGTTTGCTGTGCTTAACCCCTGCCACATCGAGATCCAGAGAGTCAATACTGGGTATGCGGCCGGCGCCGTTGACAACCATGTCAACCTGAAAATTTTCTCCAGACTCGCATAGAATGATATATTCTGACCCATTTTTTTCTATGGCAGCGACCTTAACGTTCGTGTGGATACGGATGCCGTCCGCTTCAGAGGCGGCAACGAGTTGCTCGACCATGTCGCCATCAAAAGGGGAAAGCACTCTTTCCTGCCCCTCGAGAATATGAACATCTCTCTTCCGGCTCCCTAGTCGTGCCGCAAAATGGGCAAATTCAAAGGAAATAAAACCGCCTCCGATAAAAGCGATACGGTCTGGCAGTTCCTGCAGTTCGAGGAACTCATCGCTGGTCGACATGTGCTCATTACCGGAAAAAGGTAGGGACCTTGCTTCGGCACCAGTGGCGATAAGGAAATAATCGGCGCTCAAGCGCTGTTCATTGACCATGACCGTGGATGCATCGACAAAAACGGCTTTTCCATCAAAATAAGAAACACCGTGTCCTTCCAGGTTTTTGCGTGTCCGTTCAGGAACCTTGGCGGTAAATTTGTTTTTCTGGGCGAGAATCTGTCCCCAGTCAACCAGCGGCGGGGTGACGATGCCGATATCCTGGAGATGCTGACAGCGGGCCGACAGTTCGGCAACCTCATAGAACCATTTTTTTGCCTGACAACCGCGCAACGCACAGGTTCCCCCCGGAGTATCGCTGTACTCAATAATCGCCACTTTTAAACCCTCTGCAACAAGGTCAAAGGTTGCAGACTGTCCTGCAGTACCTGTTCCAATAACAATAACATCGAAAGTATCCATGAGCTACCCCCCCCCCTAATTCAATGATACAACATCAACGATCTTGACTAAAAAAACCAACATATTAAAAGATCAGTAAGAATTCTTATATACCTGACCTGAATCTCACTCAGCAGGTGAAAGCATGCAGCGACTGATCCTCGAATAAAGCAATGATGAATTCTCCTTTATATACTCCGGCCTAGTCTTAGTTGGCGCGTAGACCAATCACTTGCGTCTTGGCACGGGTGATTTCCAGGCCAACAGCGTTGTGCGGGACGACGCCTATTTCCAGCAGTCACTAGGCAGCTACCTTTCGTTCGATTCCGCTGAGGTTCCGCAGCCGTTTGTCGAGGCTCAGGGAGCTTCGTGTCTAGGTCTCGGGCTACGCAAGCGCCTTGGGCCTCATAGTTGAGGCTATAATCCTCAAGGGCAATTCGAACGCGCGCGAAGAAGGGGCGAGTCCTCCTGGGACAGCTTTGTAGGGCGCACCCATCGCCCCCGCCTGGGCTTGGAAATCGGCCTAGGGCACCCAGGCATCATGGCCAGGAAAGGCTGTGATGATGCTCATTCAGCCGATGCTTAAAGCAAACCCAAGTGCTGTTCGGGCAGAACATCATAACGCGCATAGAATCCGTGGACGACGCCGAGAGAGCAGAAGGGAAACGCTGAAAGCAGTCCAATCGTGCTTTGCCGAGCAGCACATCTGAAGCGGGTGCGGCAATTAAGCGAAAGGTCCACGTATCGGAACAACCAGCTGCCGCTTACGCCACGGATCAAGCTGGAAGACTGGGGAGCCGTCCTGTATTTGCAGCCCGACGAAGTGATCGCTTTCTAGCGGAAAACGCCATCTCGGAGCAATTGCACAGCAATTGCAAAAATGACCTCGCCTTGGAGCGAACGCCCAGGGGCAAACTCGGGATCAATCCCCTGGTCGTTGTCAAGCCCCAGGGGAGTTGTGCGACTAGCTAGTATCCATGCGTTGAACTCAGCGGGCGGCTCAGGCAGGAAACCCGTCCTTTGCAATCCAGAAAAACGCCACCATCAAAGTAATTTTTCATCAGTTTGAACTAGGGCTTCGTGGATTCAGGTTCCCTTGGTGCCAAATGCGCAGGGTTGAATCACCAGGGCTGTTCCGCTGCAAAAAATGCCTATAGCAAAAGCGCCTTTAATCCTATTATTCCCTGGAAGGTTTGACCAAAAAGAACTCCTCGTCGTTTTGTTTTGATTTGTTTTATATAGGGTTCAAATACACACAAAACGAAAAATTTTT
>JAVEYP010000398.1:0-2932 GCA_034003445.1 Desulfobulbus sp. | reverse complement strand
TGCATGTTGGTCTCCGTTAGCTGATGGGTGCCGGATAATTTCTCGATACAATATCACATCTGCCTAATTTATCGATAAAAATCTAAAATTTACTGTACTTTTACTGCAGCTATTTTTCGAGGAACCCCTAAAAGACTCCCCGTGAAGAAGGGTGGTCACCAGGACCACCTCGGAGTAGGGCCAGCTGTTGAGTTAGGCAACAGCCACCTGTTTACCCTCTGCCTCTGCCGAACCGGCCGCAATTACGGCGAGTCATTTCTGCGCAATCGCACCGTCCCCCTGTACGGGCTCGAGTTGATAATCGTCAGCCGTTCGGCTAGGCGAGGCTGATCCAGGCTACGCTAAGTCCAGCCAACGCTCCCGTACACGACTGGTCGTGCCAGACCCCGGCGGGCAGCGATCCACCGGGGTCTGGCCTGGTTGTGCGCCTAGAAAAAACGGGCGCTTCCGTTCAGTCGCCGAACACCAGGTCGTGGCGGATCCAGCCCACTGGGCTGCCGTTGTCGTAATAACCGACCTGCACCCAGTCGCCCTTCTTGCCGAGCACCTTGTAAATCTCCCCCATCTCAGCATTGGTCACCACCTGCGATTTCAGGCTGGCGCTGCTGCGCACATTGGCCTTTTCTGCAGTGACCACGGCGGTGTTGACGTTGCTCACCAATGGCGTGTACACCCAGGCGGTATTGTTCTGCCAATCCCGGAACTGGGTCCACTGGCCGTCGCGCCGTTCCACCTTGATGGGGTAGCCCCGAGGCACAGTGAACAGGATTTCGTCCTTTGTGCTGGGGCCAGAGCGGATGTTGGTCTCGTCCTTGACGATACTCTTGGCCATGACGGCGGGTGTGGAGAAGGCCAGCAGCGAGGAGGCGAAGAGGCAGGTGCACAGCGAGGGGAAAAATCGACGTGGAAACATGGGCTCACTCCTTGAACGGGGCGGCAAGGCCGCGAAGGGTTAGATGGTGTCGTTGTACAACAGGACAACAGGGTGAAAACCTGAAACATGGTGGTGCGGTACAACCAAGAACGCAAAAATTAGGCCAGCCGGGAAGGGCAGAGACCTGCATTGGGGCAAGTGGTTGCAAATACGTTTTTTTTTCTACCTGGCCGGTTCGCTTTGGGACGCTGGCACGCGTCCTGCCCTGGGACGGCCTGTCCTGCCAGGGAGGAGTGCGTCCCGTTAAACAGGACGACGAGTACCGCGGTACCGGTTGGGCCAGCCTGGAGGGCAGGATCAGGCGGCGCGGAAAGCTGCGGCCAGGTCGTGTTTTTTTAATAGGGCATAGAGACGGCTGCGCGACAGGCCGGAGATGGCCGCAGCCTCGCGCACGTCCGCTGCCTGGCGGAGCAGTTCGCCCAGGTAGCGTTGCTCGGCCTCGGCCACGACCGTCTCGCGCACAGTACCCAGGGGCGGTAGTGGTGTGCCAGGTCTGATGCCAGGCAGCAGGTCCGCGGTCGCGTCCTGGCTTGTCACCAGCGAGGCCTTGGCCTGGTGCACGCGGATGTACACCGGCAGGTGCTTGGCAAACAGTACGGGCGCTTGCTGGGCTGCAGCCACGGCCCGCTCCAGGGCATTGACCAGTTCTCGGACATTGCCGGGCCACTCATAGCGGTCGAGCAGTTCCAGGCAGTCCGGGGAAAAGGTTTTGACGGGTAGGTTGTAGCTCTCGCAGAGCCGGATCAGGTGGTGGCTAACGATAGAGCGGATGTCCTCGACCCGCTGGCGCAGCGGCGGCAGCTCAATGGCAAAGGCGCGCAGGCGGAAGAGCAGGTCCTTGCGGAAGCGCCGCTCGCGCACCATGATGCCCAGGTCGCGGTTGCTGGCGGCGATCAGGCGGAAGTCGCTGCGGATCTCCGGGCCGCCGCCCACCTGACGGAAGCGGTGTTCCTGGAGGACGCGCAGGAAGGACTTCTGCATGGTCAGCGGCATCTCGCCCACCTCGTCAAGGAACAGGGTGCCACCGTCGGCCCGTTTAATCAGGCCGCTGTGGGTCTTTTCCGCGCCGGTAAAGGCGCCGCGCTCGTGGCCGAAAAGGATGCTCTCGACCAGGGTCTCCGGCAGGGTGGCGCAGTCCACCACCACGAATCGCTTGCCCGCGCGGCGGCTGTTGTTGTGGATCGCCCAGGCAAACATCTCCTTGCCAGTGCCGGTCTCGCCGGAGATGAGCACATTGGCGTCGCTGGCCGCAGACAGAGCGAGACGGTCGAGACAGCGCTTCATCGGTGCGCTGGTGCCAACGATCTCGCCCAGGGTCTCTTCCTTGAGGGTGGTGTGCGGTTGGCGGAGGATCTTCTTGGCCCGGTACTGAAGGGCCCGAACCAGGCTCAACTCTATGGCCGAGGTGGTGGCCGGCCGCTCGAGGTAGTCCCAAACCCCCAGCTTGATGGCCTGCTCGGCCTGGTCACCACGGCCCGTGTCCGTGACGATCATCACCTCCGGGTACGAGGGTGCCTCAAGGAGCGATGGCAGGGCGTCCATGCCATCACCGTCGGGCAGGACCGGGTTGAGGAAAACCGCGTCATAGGCTGTTGTCTCCGCCAGTTCCAGCCCACTGGCCAGGGTGTGGGCAACGTCTACATGGTGACCCAGTCCCCTGATCTTGACGGACAAACCCTCTATGAACCGTGCGTCCGTGTCAATGAGGAGGATGCGCGCCATGGGATGCTCGTTTGTAGAGTCGTTGTCGGTTTGATTGCGTCCATTCAAGGCAGCTCCACCGCCCAGGTGCCGAGCGGTGGTACCCTGGTGACAATTTTCTCGGCTGCGAGGAAGTGGGCAAAGCGCAGGTAGCGGTTGCGGTCGATCGCGCCTGGCCGCAGGGCAAAGCGGGGTAGGGTGTCCCGCCAGGCCCGGCGGTTGAGTTCGTCGTTGAGATCTTCCCGGCCGTGGCTGATGAACAGCTGCCAGCTCTCCTCCGGGTGGTTGATTAGATAC
>JAVEYP010000397.1:0-2937 GCA_034003445.1 Desulfobulbus sp. | reverse complement strand
TCTTGGGTAGGCTGCAGTGTGCGCGACGACTCGGTCAGCCCGCCCTCACCGGTGGTCGGCGAACTGCTCGACCATCTGACCGCCAGCTGCCACGGTGGCGGCCAAACCGTCGGTCAGCTGCTGACTACTGAACATCCGATGCAGCCCTTCAGCCAACGCTGCTTCGCCGGGCCGTCCGCCATTGCCAGCTACAACCGCGCCTGGCTACCGGCGGAGAAACAAGCCGAACCTCGGCCCTTCTGGAGCGTGCCTCTCGACCCACCGGTCGAGACAGAGGCGGAACTGAAGGGCGTGGAACTCGCCCGGCTGGTGCGTTTCTGGCGCAACCCGGTGCATTTCTTTCTCACCCGGGTCCTCGGGCTGCGCGTGGATCGTGACAGCGCAGCGCTCGAGGAGAGCGAACCCTTTGTCCTGAATGGGCTGCAGCAGTTTCAACTGCGGCAGCAGACTGTCGGCGACCTGCTGTCCGGCCGGGAGAGCGAAGAGCTGTTCGCAGCGCTGGCCGCGACCGGTCAGTTGCCGCAGGTGCCCTTCGACCGTCTGGCCTTTACCGACCTCGCCGACCAGGCCGAAAGGCTGGCCGAACCACTCCATGACCTGCTGGCCGAACCGCGGGAACCACTAGCTGTTCATCTGGATCTGGGCCGCTGGCATCTAACTGGTCAACTCACCGGTTGCTTCCGCACGGGCCGGGTGGCTTGGCGCAGCGGCGCGCGCAAGGCGGCCGACCTGGTTGAGCTGTGGCTGCTCCACCTGGTGCTGCACCTGGCAGGGCCGGCCGACCTGGTGCGCCGCTCCACCTACCTGGCCCGAGACAGGAACGGAACTCCACAGTGGTTCGTCCTCGGCCCGGTGGACGACCCAGCCCCTCTGCTTCGTGATCTGCTCGACCGCTACCAGCTCGGGCTGACCCGACCGCTGCATTTTTTCCCGAAAACCGCGCTGGCCTGGGCCGAGGCCGCCCCGGGCCGGGAGATGGCCAGGGCGCGGGCTGCCTGGACCACCAGCGAGTGGTCCCAAGGCGAGGACGCCGAGCCGGCTTACGCCTGGTTCTTTGCTGACATTGATCCCTTAGACGAGGCCTTCGCCGAACAAGCCACGCTCTTCCGGACCATTCTTGCCCACCAGGAGAACTGACGTGCAGCCCCTTGACCCACTCACTATGCCCCTCTATGGCCGCCGTCTGCTCGAGGCCAGTGCCGGCACGGGCAAGACCTACACCCTAGCCCTGCTCTTCCTCCGGCTGGTGCTCGAACGCCAGCTGAGCGTGGACCGCATCCTAGTGGTAACCTTTACCCGGGCGGCCACCGGCGAGCTGCGTGACCGCATCCGCACCAGGGTGCGCGAAGCCCTCGATGCACTGGACAGCGCTACCACCGACCCGCTGCTCGCTGCCCTGCTCGGCCGGGTCGAACCAGCCCCGGCCCGGCAGCTACTCGCCGATGCACTCGCGCAGATGGACGAGGCCGCCATCTGCACCATCCATGGCTTTTGCCAGCGCATCCTCCAGGAGAACGCCTTCGAGTCGGGGGCACCGTTCGCGGCCGAATTCCTCGAACACGAGGACGACCTGCGCCGCCAGGTGATCGAGGACTTCTGGCGCAACCGCTTCTACCCGGCCCCACCGGAAGAGGCGGCCTGGGCCACAGCCACCTGGGGCGAGCCGGCCACCCTGCTGCAGCGGCTTGGCCGGGCAACCTCGGCCCTGGAAGTCGAACTCCTGCCAGCCGAGGACACCCATCTGGTCAAAGCGCTCGACAAACAGAGCCGGGAAGAACTGGCCGCGGTCCGCAGCCACTGGCCACGGGTACGGGCCGAGGTGACGGGCATCCTCCACGACACGGGCAACCGGTTGAAACGGAGCGAAAAATCCTATCGCCTCGTCGACCAGGTACCGCAGCTGCTCGCCGACATGGAGCGTCTGGCAGACGGAACCGACCTGCCACCGGTCCTGCCCGCCGGGATCAACAAGCTGGCCGCGCCAGTGATGGCCACCCTGCTCAACAAGCGCGGCACCCAGCCCGACCATCCCTTTTTCGACCTGTTCGGCCGCTTCTACGAATCATTCAGTTGCTTGCGAAAGCAGCAAACAATCAACCTGCTGCACGAGGCACGCCGTTTTCTCCTGACTGAACTGGACCGCCGCAAGCGGGGGCAGGGGGTGATCGCCTTCGACGACCTGCTCACCCGCCTGGACACCGCGCTCGAACAGCCCGGCCGCGGCAAGCAACTTGCGGAGCGCATCTTCGACCGCTACAGCGCGGCCCTGGTAGACGAGTTCCAAGACACCGATCCCTTGCAGTACCGGGTGTTCAGCCGGATTTTTGATCGCGACAATGGGGCCCTTTTCCTTATCGGTGACCCCAAGCAGGCGATCTATTCCTTCCGCGGCGCCGACATCTTCACCTATGTCCGGGCGCGCCGGGAGACCCCGGAGGCCAATCGCTATACCATGACTATCAACTACCGAGCTACCGCGGCCATGGTCAAGGCGGTGAACCGGTTGTTCAGCCTGCGGCCAGACGCCTTTATCTTCACCGAGGGCATTGTCTTCCAGCCGGTTCAGGCCGCCAAGGAGGCCAGGGGACCGCTCATGGTCGACCATGAGGAGGTCAGGCCGTTCACAGCCCTGCTGCTCGACGGTGATCAAAACGGACCCAAAGCCCTGGCCAAAAATGAGGCCCTGCCACTAGCGGTGGCCCGCTGCGCCGCAGAGATCGTCCGACTGCTCGCCGCCGCGGACCTTGGTCAGGCAACCATTGGCAACAAAACGCTGACCGCCGGCGACATCGCGGTGCTGGTGCGCACCCACCGCGAGGCCGATGCGGTTCAGGCGGCGCTACGGGCGCACGGCCTAACCAGCGTCACCCTGGTCCAGGCCTCAGTATTCGCCACCGCTGAGTCCCGCCAACTGGCCCAGGTGCTCCCCGCCCTGCT
>JAVEYP010000396.1:0-2948 GCA_034003445.1 Desulfobulbus sp. | reverse complement strand
ACCAGGCGGGCAATATCAAGAACGACGTGCAGGTTGAGGGGTGCCCGGAAACGTTTGGACAGGGCACCCCCGGTCATGGCCATGGTGTCCTGCTGGGATTGGGCCCAGTTGTTGAGCTGGTGCTCGAGCAGGTGCAGCATCCGGTACAGGAACCACAGGACAGCCACGGTGCCGCCGGTATCGGCACCCCAGCGCAAGGCATGGACCAGATGTTCGGCCGGCCCGAACGTGCGCAGGTCACTGAACAGGGGAGAGAGGGCGGCGTAGGTGCCGTAGACCCAGAGAAACAGGGAAAGGGGACGAGAGGCACCGCGCAGGAAAAGGGCGTACCAGCCGAGCGTGGCGGAGCGAGTCATCTCAAGCCGCAACCTCCGTTTAATCAACCAGCGTACGAGCCGTTCCACGGTCAGCACCAGTACGAGCAGCCCCAGGCTGGAGAGCAACTCCAACCAGGTGATGCCCCAGGCCAACTCCGTGTTCACCCAGTTGCCGATAAGGGGCGCGAGATCCTGGCCAAAAATGCCGATGCGCAGTCCAAGCTGCTCGCCCGCCCGGTCGATTTGTTCAATTTTGATGGGGGCGGGCCGTTCTTCGGGGAATTCCTTGAACTGGTCGAGCACCCCGGGGCTGGTGTCTTCCGGTGCGGTCTCGACCGCGGTCTGCGCAGGCGGCTTGATTTCTGGCGGTTTGGTGTGTCCGGATGCAGAGAGAAGCAGGAAAAGAACGACGAGCACCGGCAGCAGCCGGGTGTATCGAGGGTGCAGGTGCATAGCAATCCTCCCAGGAGGGACTAAAAACAGCGCGACCGGGCTAAGCGCCCGGCCGAATATCCCCTTTACCTACCACGGATCCAGCCACTGAGCAACCAAGCCCAGGGAGCGGCCGCTTTCATCTGGAATGCCTCTGCTGTACCTCATGCCTATGAAAACACAGACTAAAAATCTTCTTTTTGGCCGGCCCGAGTGCTCACCTGCGCCGGCTGGTTCCAGGGGCTCTGCACGGTTTTTTCGTAACTAGAAGGCGAGCAGCAGCTTAAAAAAAAAGGGCGTCGCAGTGAACGCGACGCCCCTTTTTTAGGGTACTGCTTTGCTGCGAGTTGTCAGGCCTTCTTCACCTTGGGGACAAAGATCTCGTCCGGGTCGAGCACCTCGTGGATGATACACAGTTCCTCGCAGGTGGGCACTTCAGTCTCACCGGCAACACGAGAGATGTCCAGGTCGAACTGGCACATCTCCTTGATCTCCTCCGGCGTTTTGCCCGGATGGAAGGTGTCCAGATACATGAAGCCTTCCTTGTCATCAAAGCGGAACACGCCCGCAGTGCTGATCACCGCAGAGGGGCCGCCGCGGAAGGAGGCTCCGTACAGGCTGCGACGATGCACCCATTCGCCTCCCGGCCATTTCTTCACCCGCCAGCCCGGGCTGGTGATGTAGCTGACGTTTTCTACAAAACGCCGCTTCTCGTGCACCATGATAAACACCGTGCGCCGGGCAAAGGAGTTGATGTCCGGGTTACCACCACTGCCGGTCAGGCGCAGGTCCGACTCCAGGTAGTCGCCGATGCAGGTGGTGTTGACGTTGCCGTACTTGTCCACCTCGGCGCCGCCGAGAAAGCCCAGGTCCACGTAGCCGCGCTGGGCAATGGAAAAGGCGTCGTACAGCCCGGAGGAACGCGAGGCCCCGGTCTCACAGCGGGCGTCACCCACAGAGGTGGGCAACTCGGGCGGACGTCCGTCCAGGGTGCCGGCCTCGAAGATCAGCTTGAGGTTCGGGGCGTGGGTCCGCTGGGCCAGCATGATGGCCACCATGGGCAGGCCGGTGCCGGCAAAAACAATCTCGTTGTCCTGCACTTCGCGCGAGGCGGCGCAGCAGAGCAAATCGGCCAGATTGTATTCTTCAGGCGATGCGTAGTTGCTCATATCGTATCTCCTTTCTAGTTGCGGGGTTTGTAGTTAAGGGCGGTGTTGGCGCGCAGGTTGAGCATGCGCGGCCAGCCGAGCTTCTCCAAATAGCTGATATGGTCGAGCCCGTAGACCCATTCCTTGGCAAAGGCGTCGAACCCTTCCTGGGTGCGGGTTTTTGCATAGAAGTCCTTCAAAAAAGGGCCGTCCACGTCGTATTTGCCAAACATGCCGGTGGGATGGCCACCAAAGGGACATTCCATGATGTAGTCGACCTCAAAGGTGGGGATGGTGTTGCGGTCGGCGTCACGGCGCAGGTACTCCTCGGGGACGATCTCCTCGGCTATAACAATGGTGATATCCGCGGCGCGGGTCACCTCGGCGTCGGAGTAAAGCTGACCGGCCACCCGCACCGTGCCCTCTTCGCCGACCTGCTGGACGCAGAGCACGGCCACGTCGACCTTGGCCGCCGGGATCATCACCAACTGGCCCGCATCAAAGAACGGGTCTTCGGTAAAGATGTACTTCTCCTTGGCGATGCGCTTGCCATCACGTTTACCGGCTCGTCCCAGCATGTCGTACTCGGGGTTATGAATGTCCGTACCCAGCGAAGTTTGGGTGACAGCATAGGGCGCACCCGGGGACGCAGCGGCAAAGCGAAACATCATCTCCGCGTGGCTGTAGTCCTCAACGATGATCTCCTTATTGCTAACCTTACGCGACAGGTTGGCGCCGTACTTGCCGTACAGCTCGTGGCCGACCCAGCAGGACTCCCACACGTCGACGCAGCCCGCACCAACCAGGAATTCGGTCTGTGGGCCGCCCTGGACCTCAATCAGGTGCAGGCCGCGGCGCTGCTGGCGAATCAGTTCGTAGACGAGGGCAAAGGGCCGCCGCCAGATGGTGAAGCCGGAAAAGGTCAGGCTCGAGCCGTTCTTGACGATCTCGGCCGCCTGCTGCAGGGTGATGCGTTTGTTCGTGCTCATGTCTTCCTCCGTAGGGTTCAGGCCGATACGCCGCAAAGGATCTCGCGGGTGGTGCCTTGAAT
>JAVEYP010000395.1:0-2960 GCA_034003445.1 Desulfobulbus sp. | reverse complement strand
ACAAGCTCTTTGTCATGGGGGACAACCGGGACAACTCCTTTGACGGCCGCTTCTGGGGATTCGTCGATTACCGGGCGGTCCGCGGCAAGGCGTGGGCCATCTACTGGTCGTGGGATGTGCAACAGCCCCTGTTCTCGCTGGAACGGTTCCGCTCCATCCGCTGGAGCCGCCTGGGAGATGTGGTCCACTGATTTTCGGAGGCGGTATGGCTATCGGCTATTCCTTTCCCCACCGCCATATTCTCGGCATCGAATCGTTATCCCGAGAAGACATCACCCACATCCTCGCCACTGCCGACTCCTTCAAGGAAATTTCCGCCCGGCCCATCAAGAAGGTGCCCACCCTGCGTGGCCACACCGTCATCAACCTGTTCTTCGAGCCCTCCACCCGGACGCGCCTCTCCTTCGAGATCGCGGCCAAGCGGATGAGCGCCGACACTTTTAATATCGCCGCCTCGACCAGCAGCACGACCAAGGGTGAGACCCTTATCGACACGGCGAGGAACATCTCGGCCATGCACCCGGATATCATCGTCATCCGCCATTCCTTTTCCGGGGCCCCGCATCTGCTGAGCCGACATGTCAAGGCGGCGGTGATTAATGCCGGTGACGGCGCCCACGAACACCCCTCGCAAGCACTGCTTGACCTGATGACTGTGCTGGAGCACAAGGGGCGGCTGGATGACCTGAAAATCGCCATCATCGGTGATATCTCGCACAGTCGCGTGGCTCACTCCGACATCCTAGGCTTCACCAGGATGGGGTCCGAGGTGCATGTTTACGGGCCGTCGACCCTCGTGCCTAAGGGGATCGACCAACTGGGCGCAGTGGTCGCGCCTTCCCTGGAGGAAGCGGTTCGTGACGCGGACGTGGTGATGACGCTGCGCATCCAGCGGGAGCGGCAGAACGACCCGCTGCTCCCATCCTTGCGCGAGTATGCGCAGCGTTTCGGGATTTCCAGAGAGATCCTCGTGCTTGCCCGTCCGGACGCGGTGGTCATGCATCCTGGACCGGTGAACCGAGGGGTGGAACTGAGCCCCGACGTTGCCGACGGGCCGCAGTCCGTTATCCTCGACCAGGTGACCAACGGCGTGGCAGTACGCATGGCCTTGCTCTACCTGGTGATGGGCAACTCCTAGGCAGGGCGGGCTGTTCTGGTCGGCTGCCCCATCTTTTTAGGCGATCGAGCGATGCAAACAAACTGGTACGTTATGAATGGCCGCATAATCGACCCGACCAACGGGGTCGATCAGATCGGCAACCTCCTGATTATCCGTGGGCGCATCGCTTCGTCCGGGCAGGAGGTGCCACCGGATACAGTTGAGATTGATGCCGGGGGGTACTGGGTGGTGCCGGGGTTGACGGACATGCATGTCCATCTGCGTGAACCCGGCCAGGAATACAAAGAGGATATTCTGTCGGGGGCAAAGGCTGCGGCGGCGGGTGGTTTCACCGGCATCGCCTGTATGCCCAATACCTATCCGGTGAACGACTGTGCCGCCGTGACCGCGATGATCCGCTGGCGGGCTGAGCGGGCTGCGGTGCGGGTGTATGCGGTGGGCGCGGTCAGCAAGGGCAGCGAAGGCCGCCAATTGGCTGAGTTCGGCGAGCTGAAGGCGGCCGGCGTGGTTGCCGTGACCGATGACGGCCGGCCTGTCGAGGATAGTCAATTGATGCGCCGGGCGTTGGAGTACGCTGGTGACTTCGACCTGGTGGTGATCAGCCACAGCGAGGACCTATCTCTGGCCAGCGGGGTCATGAACGAGGGGGCGGTTTCAACCCGGCTCGGGCTCAAGGGTATCCCCACCGCGGCGGAGTCGATCATGGTCTACCGAGAGATTGCCCTGGCCGAGTTCACCGGCCAGCGAGTGCACATCGCCCATGTCAGCGCTGCGGCTTCCATAGACCTGATTCGAGCAGCCAAGGCCCGTGGTGTCCGGGTGACCGCCGAAACCGCGCCGCATTACTTCACACTGACGGACGAGGCGGTGTCGGGCTACGACACTAATGCCAAGATGAACCCGCCGCTCCGTTCCGCGGCCGACAGGGAGGCTGTGTGCGCGGCCTTGGCCGACGGCACCCTGGATGCCATCGCCACGGATCACGCCCCGCATTCTATCCTGGAGAAGGAGACCGAATTTGATGTCGCGGCCAACGGCATCATTGGTCTGGAAACAGCCGTGCCGCTCACCTTGGCCCTGGTGCGCGACGGGGTGATCGGCGCGCGTCGCATGGTGGAGTTGATGGCGGTGAACCCAGCGGCGATTCTCGGCCTGGATGCCGGCAGTTTGGGTGCCGGAGCGCCTGCGGACCTGACCATTATCGACCCGGAGCGCGAGTTTGTCTACACTGCCGACCAGGTCGTCTCCAAAAGTCGCAATACGCCCTTTATTGGCTGGCGACTCAAGGGGCGCGCCGTGTTGACCATGGTCGGCGGCGAGGTCCGTTACCGTCTGCCCGCCTGAAAGGTTGCGAATTCCTGTTCCTCATCTTCCCTTGTCCACGTAGCAGGCCGGGTCAGTCAGACCTGCGTCCCTGAATCCTTGGAGCCGCAGTCGGCACGCGTCGCACTGGCCGCAGGCCAGTGCGCCCACCGGATCATAACAACTGTGCGTCAGGGCATAGTCCACGCCCAATTCCTTCCCCTTGAGAATGATTTCCCTCTTGCTCAGGTGCTGCAATGGCGCGTGGAAGCGAAAGGGTTGCCCGGTGACTCCCGCTCGGGTTCCCAGGCTGGCCATCCGCTCGAAGGCGGCCAGAAACTCCGGCCGGCAATCTGGATAGCCACTGTAATCCACCGCGTTGATACCGAGGAAAATGTCCACGGCCCCCAGCACCTCGGCCCAGGCCAGGGCGTGGGCCAGAAAAATCGTATTGCGGGCCGGGACATAGGTGATGGGAATTTCGATAGACATATTCCGGGGGTCCCTTTGTTTGGGCACCTGGATGTTGTCAGTCAGC
>JAVEYP010000394.1:0-2984 GCA_034003445.1 Desulfobulbus sp. | reverse complement strand
CTCGGCCAGACGCGATTCACGTCAGCAAGCCATCTGAAGGATTCGCTGCTCAAATACAACCAACTCTACAACCATCATATAGCGCAGAAATCACTCGGCCATAGTACGCCAATACAGGCGTTGAAAAGCTGGCAGAAGACTCACCCCAATCTTTTTAAAAAATTGGTTTATAATCTCACGGGACCTGAAAGATAGCCTTCCAAGAAAGGTGCGCCTGGAGACAAACTCCCAACCTATGGGCGCGTCTTGCGCCCATACTAACAAGACAACGTCTTGGCGCCATTACCAATGGTATTCCTTGCACGGAATGTACGATCATTTTTCAAGAAAACACAAAGAACATCCAGCATGAGTGAAACATCAATTTTAATCGTCGAAGACGAAGGCAGTGTTGCCGAAGATCTGGCCTGCACAGTCCGCCAATTCGGTTATGAGGTGGTCGGTACCACAAGCACGGGCGAAGAAGCGGTGCAACTCGCCCTTCTGCACAGGCCCGATCTGGTGCTGATGGACATCAGCCTGGCAGGGACCATGGATGCTATTGAGGCGGCACAGCAGATCCACTTGGAAAACAACCTGCCAATACTCTTTCTGAGCGCCCATTCCGACGCCGCAACGACCTTGCGCGCCCAGACGGTGGAGGCAGCCGGAATTATCCTCAAACCCTTTAAAGACCAAGATCTGCGCGTCCAGATTGAGATGTCCTTGAATAAATTCCGGTCGGAAAAAAAACTGCGCGAAAGCGAGACACGCTACCGTCTACTGGCCGAGACGATGCTGCAGGGTGTTGTCCATCAAGATGCCGACGGCACGATCATCGCCATGAATCCGGCAGCCAGAAAGATACTGGGCAAGACGGATAAAATATTTTTGGGAAGCAACTCGACTGCGGTCGAACACCACACCGTCCGAGAAAATGGCACGCTTTTCCCAGGCCATGAGCACCCTTCGATGGTGGCCCTGCAGACAGGGAGGCCTGTGCGCAAGGCCGTCATGGGGGTGTTCAACCCCCAGCTCGCTGAATATCGATGGATCAGTATAGACGCGATACCGGTTTTTATGAACGAAAAGTCGGGCCCCGCGGAAGTGTATACAGTCTTCGAGGACATCACTGATCGGAAAAGTTCGGAGGAGAGGCAGGCGCGCCTTGCAGCCATTGTCACCAGCGCTGATGATGCGATTATCGGCATGGATCCGGACAATACTGTCCAGACTTGGAACGCAGGAGCCGAAAAGATTTTCGGCTACCGCTCAGCCGAAATGATAGGCCAAAATATCGATCTTCTCCTGCCCCCAGGCTGTAAACAGGAAGCGACCGAATTCTTGCACAAGGTGCAATCCAGCAATAAGATCCAAAAATTCGAATCCATTAACCGCAAGAAAAACGGTACCCTTTTCCCTGTCCTTGTAACGCTCTCATCGATCACAGATACCACCGGTAAAGTCATTGGTGTCTCCAAGATAGCCCATAATATCAGCGAGCAGAAGCGCACCGAGGCGGAGCGTAAAGCGACTGTTGAATGCCTTTGTTTTGTCAATGAAAGCAAAACCATACAGTCTTTAATCCAGAACACACTTTCGTTCTTCCAGCAGTTGTCCGGATGTGAAGGGGTAGGCATCCGAATGAAAAAAGATGGCCAGTACCCCTATCTCGCTTCAATCGGCTTTCGGAAGGAAATTTTTGGTACCACACATGGTCAGTGTAGCTTTACCGCTGCGGAGAAAGGGCATCTCAACAAAAAAGGCAATCCTATGCTTGATTGCCTGTGTAGTACTTTTGAGGCAGCCGGCATCCCTGCGGGAAAGGCTTTTTTTATTAGTGAAGGCACTTTTTGGTGCAACAGTACCACAGAATTGCTTGCCTCCATGACAGCTACCACCACCTCGAACAGCGCCAGCATGTGCTGCATCAATGCGGGATATGAATCAGTAGCCCTGATCCCCTTTGGTCTTGGCACGGAAAACTTAGGCTACCTTCAGCTCAATGACCCTCAAAAGGGGAAATTTTCGGCCCAGGCAATTACCCTCTGGGCAAGGCTCGCCAACCATGTAGCCGTAGCCCTGGCAAAATTTCAAGCCGACGAGGCGCTTGCGGACCTTCTTGCCCGACTTGAATTCAAGGTCCAGGAGCGAACAGTGCAACTTCAGGAGATGCAGCAACTCTATCTGCACACAGAAAAACTTGCAGCAATAGGCAAGTTATCGGCATCCATTGCCCACGAATTCAATAATCCGTTGCAAGGAATAATGTCGATCCTCAATGGGGTGAAAAGACGCGCAGTCCTGGAACAAGAAGATAAAGAATTGATCGATATTGCCACCAATGAGGGCAATCGGATTAAAAATTTGATTCAAAGTCTGCACGACTTCAATCGGCCGTCTTCCGGCATCATGGCGACAATGGATGTGCACCGGTGTCTCGACTCTCTCCTACTTTTGAATAAACATGACTTGAACAAGAAACAGATAGTTGTAGAAACCCACTATACCGATGACCTGCCAGCTATCACAGCTGTATCAGAACAAATTAAGCAGGTATTTCTGAACTTGTTGACCAATGCAGCGGATTCCTGCGGAAACGATGGTGGGGTTTTAAGGATCAGCACCTGGAAAGACGACAATATGGTGGCTGTGGCAATAACGGATAAGGGTATCGGTATTCAACCCCAAGATAAAGAACAGATTTTCAGGCCTTTTTATACTACGAAATCCGAAGTTAAGGGCATAGGTCTGGGCTTATCAGTTAGTTATGGCATTATTAAAAAACATGGAGGGGATATCCAGGTAGAGAGTACACCCGGGCACGGTTCTACCTTCACTGTCAAGCTGCCGATTAATAACAACCAGGATTAACTTTTACCTGAATCCGTGACGCTTTAGCTCAGACTGGTGCAAACCAGTCTCGCACTGGCAATTTTGGGAGATTGTGATCTCCCGCATCCTGTTCCAGCCGCACGCTACGGCGACATTGGCGTCTTGCTCCT
>JAVEYP010000393.1:0-2984 GCA_034003445.1 Desulfobulbus sp. | reverse complement strand
GAAGGCAAGTATCCTATAGGCTTCCAGAACCTTGGTACGGACATTGATTTCCTGTTCCCCCCGTTTCCCAACCACCTGGGCAAGGTCATTCTCCAGCGCGGAAAATTCGACAGGAATGCCAGACATCCCGAGACGTGCCTGTTTTTTCAACGTCTGGTAGTCGGAACCGCTTGCCTGGGCCAAGTTTGACTGTTCTGTTTCGATGTCCTTCTCGACACGTTCCCAGGCAATGAGCGCCCGGCCGGCATCTTTCAGGCCGCCAAGGCGTGTTGATTCGGCCAGAAGGAAAACAAGATTGTTCCGGTACCCCCGCGGGCTTTCATTGACACCGCTTGTCGAATAAATTTTTTTCGTGAAATTCAGTTTGGCACCCCCTCCGACCTGGGCGCACTCCTTGTCATAATGCACGACAACGAGGCGTAGGCGATCAGGCGTGTCGCTGACACTGGTATGATCCACGGGGAAGAGAATGACCTGGAAACGGGAACACCCAGAGTAGAGTTTCTGTGCCCAGTCATCGAGCGTCGCGGTGACGACACTAGGTTCGGCTTGAAGCCGGGCAAGGTGCTCCTGAAAACGCTTGTTGATCGATGCGCGGGTACGGAAGAGGAAATGATCGCCTTCGGAGCGCATGTACCAGGCTTTCCGTTCGGTCTCCTGGAGGCCGCGGGTAACGTAGGCAAGGTCGACGCCTGGACGTCCGATGGCCAATGCCACCTCCGAGGCGGTCACCCCGCGCGAACGATCGGGCAAACTGTGCAGGAATGCAACCAGACTCGCTTCGCTGGCGGCCCGCCAGGGCCACCCTGCTTCTGCCTCGGTGGCGTGGGTTCCGCCAGACGGGTTGATAACGTCAACATCGAGACCGCGCTCGAAGGCTGCCCGTCCGAGTCGGCCAAGCAGTTCATCGCGGAGATCGCTGCGGGCGAGATCGAGATGATGGACTTGCAAGAGGAAGGGACTGTTCAATGAATCCTTACGTTCCCAGACACTGCGAATCATCCGCGCCATCAGCCTGAGCGCGCCTCTGGTCGCCTGAAATTCGGGAATATCCGCGAGACGTTCGGAAAACAGGCGGATCAACTCGGGATGGAAGGGGTAACCAGCCACAAGTTGATCCCGGTAGCCGGCCTCAAAGGCCCTGGGCTCGATAGTTGCGCCCGCGGCCCGCTGCCCTTCATAATAGGTGAGAAAAGCTTCACAAATGGCGGCTGCCTTGTCGCTGTCCACCGATTCAAACAGCCGGCGAGCAAGAACGGCTGCCCGTTCCGTTGCCTGGGTCGGCGTGAGATTGCGCGCTTGACGGGCTGCGGTCTTTTCGTCCTCATCCAAAATGTTGAGGACTTCCGGCAGGAGCCCTTTGAGTTCTCCGGTCATTCTTCGATTTGCATCTTGTTCGGATGGCAGGGTGAGAATGACGACGGTTTTCGGCCGGTGAGCGGCCAGGGAAAAAAGAGTCTGGAAAAAGGTGGGCCACTGGCTGCCAAGGTTTTTTCGCGGATGCTCTTCCGGTAGCGCTAGGCAGCGAGCCATGTACAGGATCAATTCATCAATCAGGATGAGCACCGGATCCGAGCCAAACGCCTTCTCCATAGCATCTTGAGAAGGGGCTACGCCCTTGAGGTCGTTCTCCTTGACCTGCTCGTAACCGGCAAGCCCCCCTGCCATGAGGGCGATTTGCCCCCAGGGCGTGTACGTTCTGACCTGCTGGCCTTCTACCTCATGTTCAATTCCGGATAAGGGGTCGGAATTTTCACCGACAAAAACCGCAACCCGGCTCTCACCGGGCTCGGGCAGACGGGTGATACCGTAATCGTCGAGTTGTGCCGAAAGGTTCCGGCCTTCGCGAGCCACGTGCACTGTGGCGATCAAGCTATGCGTTTTCCCCCCGCCAAAACCGGTCTCCAGGCGAAAGGTTGACGTTCCGCCCTGGCCACCGCTCAACCGGTCGGCCACATCCTTGAGAAGAAGTTTTATGTTTGTGGTCGGGTAGGTACCTGCAAAAAACCTTTGCGAATCCTGATAATCCTGGTGTGCCGTTTTTTGGACTACTTCCCAGAGGTCTGCTGCAAACAAGGCGTCAGGAAGTGACCCGGCAAATATTTCTGGCCGGGGTTGGCAGGTTTGGAAAATCGAAGGTAAATCGTTCATGGTGGTTAGCCTCAAACAAGGAATGCGGGCAACGATGGCGCCGGAGACGATTCTCGTTTACCTGAGCCCTCCTCGAGTAATTGAAGATTCTATTTGATTTCAGCCGACTGGACAGGGACAAGCGAAAACAATACAAGCAAAACCTGGAGAGTCATCTCTTTTTTGCCTCAGTCCGGGATTCCACCCGGTTGGCGGCTTCATAAACAGCATACATGCTGACAGCTTTGAGACTCGCCTCGTCAACCAAACTGTTCAGGTACTCCTTTGATCGGGTCGTAATGCCATTGCGCTGACACACCAGCCAGGAAACAGCCTCCGCCTCTAATTCCATGGCCTTGTTATTAAGAAAGAGTGTTCGTCGATTGGGCCATCGCCCTGTGCTGTCAGCGCCCAGGTGCCCGCAGTAGACGTGGCCGAGTTCGTGAGCCAATGTTGCGAATTTTGTTGGAATATCATGGCGAGTATTAAGTTTGACCCGAAAATACCTTTGCTTGTCTCTTGCCACCAGCTCCGGATAAGCACCAAGACCCGCGGCGGTTCCAGCAAGGTTGTCGCCATACTTGTCCGTTTCCACGACTTCGATGCCGTAATCCTTGGCTGCTGCCTGGGTTCGTGCAAAAAGCTCTTCTGAAACGATCCCGTGGGCATATAAAGGGTTCTGAATGTGCCCGGGCAATGGAACTCCCTCAGTGTCAGCCACTTCAAAAAGAAACTGAACAGGACCGAACGGCCACAAAATGATAATGGGAATGGCGTCAGGTAAAACATGACGGCCCAATCCTCTCCACTGTTTGCGACTTCCCACCATGACGGCGCCGGGCCTCTGTACTCGG
>JAVEYP010000392.1:0-2986 GCA_034003445.1 Desulfobulbus sp. | reverse complement strand
AGTGGATTTGAACAAATTCTGAACCGGAGCGGCAAGCAGGTAGATGATGCTGATGAAGGTGTCATCGTTTCGATTCCCTCTGGCCCTCCGTTTGGCTGCCTGAAAGATGGAGTTGAGCGCTTCGATCCTGGCATTATGGTGGTCCGAAACCCAACGGGCAAGAATGGCCTCGCGATGCTTCTCCACGGTGCGCAACGCTTTGCGGATTGGCTTGAGCACCTCGGCCTCAGCCTCGAGGGCTTGGGCGACATGCAGGAAATTGGTCAAGCGCCATTTGGCACCTCTTAGGGAAGGTGCCCTGCGCACCCAACGGAGCATTTCTTTGATTCTCCAGGCCTTGAAGTGTGGAGGTCCATGGCCATCAGCTCCGCCAGAGCATCAATCTGTGGTCCGCTCAGCTGCCCCTCGGCATTCTTGAGCGTCGTCCAGCGAGTAGCCTTGGGCAAGTCAATCTCTTTGGCTTCCCCCAGACGGACTTCGTTGATGGCTTCGGTGAACAGTTGCACCACATGAAACCAGTCCACCGTGGGGCTGCTGTTGGTGAAGTGGGTTTTCACCCTGAAATGAACGCACCCGACATGTCGGACACGATCTCGACGACGTTCTCGGCCCTGCCGTCGTGGGCAATCAGATGCCCCTTGAAGTCTTTCAGCGTCTGCTTGCCCTTGCCGGCAACAGCAAAAACCACCGGCGTTTTGGTGGGGTCAGCACGCAAGGCGCTGAGATCGAGCTTGTCCGTGGCGGTCTTGACGTAATGCAGAACAATGCACCACAACCGCTTATCGGTCATTTCCAGAATCCAGGGTGTCGTCAGCACTGGCATCTCCCTGACGAGAACCATGGCCGCCTGCTCGAACAACAGGGTGAACTTGCTCGCTTTGCGTACCCAGGGAACCTCGATCTGCTTGACCCCGTGTTCCTGGCAGTGAATCCGGGGAACAGTCGCCGTAATGAGACAATGATGCTGAAACAAGTTGAGATGGCGCCAGGTCATCTCTTTAAAATCATGAGCATGGCCAAGTGCACTGCATACTGGGCAGAGGTACTTTTCTCCTCGACCTGCCTGAATGGTCAGGCGAAGCGCATGGGGCGTCTTGTCTGTATCGAGCAATTGGGCCGTGATTTCTCAGGGGTCCTGCAACCCAAGCCCTAACGTGATGATATCCTTGCTGTTCATTGTTTTTCTCGTCATTTGGTGTGGATTTGATCCGTTTATACATCAAATCCGCACCAAATGACGAGGAGCCCTTTTTTCCCCAGATGGCCAGCGAGCGCTTATAGAGCGGCTCAGCCTTAGCGTAGTCGCCTTGCGTTTTGGAAAGCAATGCCAGACTGTTCAAGCTGGTGGCCACGTCGGGATGGTCGGGGCCGACGTTTTTTGAGCGACTTCAAGGGCTATCTGAGCGAGGGTAACGGCCCTAGCGTAGTTATCCTGACGATACAGCGTTATGGCTTCGCTATTCAAGATGTCCCACTCGATTCTTGCCCTTGCGCATGCACAAGCGCTGTGCTGTAAAGGAACAAGATGAGTGCTGCTGTGATAATTCGGATTTTTTTCATGTCTTTTCTCTTCTTGGCTGGGGTCTGGAGTTTCAGGATAGCCTCTTGATGATCCAGCTCCTGCCGGCAGGCAGTTAAATAATACGAAACATTGTTGACCTTACAAACCAATCGCGGCCTAAAGAAGAAAAAAGCTTCACTCTTCTGGAAGCGGAGTTCGAGGCCAATTCGAACAAAGACCTCTTCTGAGTGCGTCTGCACGTTCCGGGGAGGTGGCTTCCGGATTTGCTGCGCAGGACACCTTTGTCCTCGAAACCATGAGAGCCAGGAACACCAGCGATGCGGTGCGCCGCAACCGACGTGGCAAATGTGGCCACATGAGACACTGACTGGGTGCAAAAGAAAAGACCCAACGCGCCCAGGCAAGGAGAAGCCCTATGAACCTGGATGCTGACCGCGACCGTCTGTTGGAAGACGACGAGACGCTCGACTTTCTCCTTTACCAGGAGATGGAGCGCAAAGATAACCAGCCGCGGCAGCGCGGCTGCTTGGGAGTCGTGCTCCTGCTGTTCCTCCTGCCAATGGGCGGCCTAGCCCTGCTCGGCGTCCTGCGCTAGCAAAAGGGTGCCGGTCGCGCCCTTATTGGCCGCGATACTCTCCCCCACATTGGCAGGGTGCTGGTCCCCGCACTCAGAAGCCTCTCCTGCCCACCGCCCGCTGGCCATCCTGCGCAGCCAATTCTCAGTATTTGAGAAAGTTCCCCAGCATCTCCTGCTTAAGCCAAAGAACCTTTTTCAGAAAAAAACTATTGACAACAGACCTCCAGCGCATAAAGAGAAGTAATTAGTTACTATCTTTATGCACTGGAGGTTTTATGCTGGTCCCGAGTAAATATCTGCCCGCCGAAGAACGGCGGGCCATAACGGTTGAGACGGTGGTCGAGCTGGCTGGAGAACAGAATCCAAGTGAGATCACCACCGCGGCCATTGCCAAACGCATGGGATTGACGCAAGGGGCGCTTTTCCGTCATTTTCCTAATAAAGAGGCCATTATCCAGGCTGTCATGGAGTGGGTAGCCGAGCGTTTGTTGGCTCGCATTGAAAAGGCCGTCCAGGCACAGTCATCCCCTCTGGCTGCCCTGGAAGGCATGTTTATGGCGCATGTGGACTTTATCACAGAGCATCCCGGTATTCCTCGGATGTTGTTTGGTGAATTGCAACGCTCTGAAGAAACCGAGCCCAAACGGATGGCGCAAACGCTCATCCGCCGTTATGGGCAGCGCCTTCATGGATTGTTTGAACAAGGGAAAACCTGCGGTGAGCTTGACGACAAGCTTGATAACGAGGCTGCGGCTACGCTCTTTATCGGCACCATTCAAGGATTGGTCGTGCAATCGTTGCTGGCCGGAGATGTGAGCCAGATGCGGGGCAATGCACCAAAAGTCTTTGCCATCTATCAACGAGGCATCAGGAGGGCATTATGAAAA
>JAVEYP010000391.1:0-2987 GCA_034003445.1 Desulfobulbus sp. | reverse complement strand
AACCGGCGCCACCCTGTCAGCGAAATATCGCTTGACCGGCTCCGGGCGGGTTAGGTAGTGTCCACAGGCCGGGCAGGGGCGACCATGGGTCGTCCGGACACGCATTTCCCGGACGAACAGACCCTCAGGATGCCCCGCGACATCGGCTCGGGTATCCGGCACAGCACACTGGAGGTGCATCATGCAGTTCGGCAAACTCGGTCATTTTTTCCTCTTTCTGGGCGCATTCGCTCTGCTGCTGGGCGCGGCGGGCTGCTCGAAAACCATGTACGGAGCAGTGAAGTTTGAATCCAATCCGCCCGGCGCCGAGGTCGTCAACCTCAGGGACGACGCCACCTTAGGCGTTACGCCGGTCTTGGTCCACTGGGAATCGAGCGATGGCCAGCCGGAGTACGTAACCGTGCAGATGCGCAAGAACGGCTATCTGGAGGACATTACCTCCTTTTGGGTGAATACCCGCCACGAGTCGCGAGAGGCGGCCAGTGTCGAGCCTCAGCCCATCTTTTCTGAGCTTAAGCAAAGGAGGCAGCCATGAGCGGTGCGCATATGGGGACGAGGGTCTGCCTGCTGGCCTTGTGCGGGGCCGTGTTGCTCGCGCTCAGCGGCTGCGGCAACAAGACCACCGCTGTTCGCTTCAAGGTGAACTCCGAGCCCGAAGGCGCGTATGTCCTCTACCAAATGAGCGGCCCGGATGTGCCCTGCGCGGGTGAGTGGATCTATTTCGGCAACACCCCGTTGCAAGGAATTCATCAATTCACCAGCAAACAGCTGAAGGGCAGCGACCGGATCAGTCTCAAGGTCATGCAGCCTGGCTACATGGATCAGAAGAAGGATTGGGCGGGGGTTGCGTTCTACGACGAGGCCATGAAAAATGGGGTGATCTACTGGACGCCGGAGATGATTCCGACCGTCGGGCCGTAGCACCTCGGCGAAGGAGAGTCATGCGCGTCGGCACACAAGCGTATCAGTCGATCTGGCTGGCCACGGACGGCTGGGCGGTGGAGATCATTGACCAGACCCGGCTGCCCTTCCACTTTGAGGTCGTTCGCCTGGAGAGCGCCGGAGCGGCTGTGGACGCCATCAGCCGCATGCTGGTGCGCGGTGCGCCGCTGATCGGGGCCACTGCTGCCTACGGGTTCTGTCTCGGCCTGCGCCAGAGTGTCCTTAATCAGCACCTGGAGCAGCTGGCTCAAGAGTTGGTCAGCTGTCGACCGACAGCGGTTAACCTGGGCTGGGCAGTAGAGCGGATGCTCCGGCGGCTGCGGCCGTTGCCGCCCAAGGAGCGTTTGAAGGCCGCCTACGACGAAGCCGGGCTGATCTGCGAAGAGGACGTGGCCGTCAACGAAGCCATCGGCTGCCACGGTCTGGAACTTATCGAAGCCATCTGGCAGCAAAAAAACGGACAAGAGCCGGTACGCATCCTCACGCACTGCAACGCCGGCTGGCTGGCCACGGTCGACTGGGGCACCGCACTCGCGCCGGTGTACAAGGCGGCGGCAGCCGGCATAGGGGTACACGTGTGGGTAGACGAGACCCGGCCGCGCAACCAGGGCGCCAGCCTCACCGCCTGGGAACTTGCCGAGGCCGGCATCCCCCACCACCTGCTTGTCGACAATGCTGGCGGGCATCTCATGCAGCGCGGCCAGGTCGACCTCTGCCTGGTCGGTACGGACCGGACCACGGCCGGCGGCGACGTGTGCAACAAGATTGGCACCTATCTCAAGGCGCTCGCCGCAGCCGACAACAACGTACCCTTTTACGTGGCCCTGCCCGGATCGACCATCGACTGGCAGTTGGAGGACGGGCTGACCTCGATCCCCATTGAGGAGCGGCCCGCGGACGAGGTGCTCAGCCTGCACGGACAAGACCAGGAGGGCCAGATGCGCACTGTGTTCATCGCGCCCGCCGCCACCCCGGCAATCAATCCGGCCTTTGACGTCACCCCGGCCCGGCTGGTCACCGGTCTGATCACCGAGCGCGGCGTCTGCTCGGCGAGCCGGGAGGGCCTGCTGCGTCTCTATCCGGAGCAGCGGCGGTGAACGAAGCCGACCTTCGCACGCGCCTGCTGGTCACGGCTCGGGCCATGAACGACCGCGGCCTCAACCAGGGGACGTCAGGAAATGTCAGCGTGCGCTGCGGAGCCGGCTTTTTGATTACGCCCTCGGCCTTGGCCTATGATCGCTGCGAACCCGACGATCTGGTGTGGCTGGACGGTGCCGGCACAGCCACCGGTCACCGGCGCCCCTCCTCCGAGTGGCGCATGCACCATGACATCTACCACCAGTACCCCGAAGCGGGCTGTATTCTGCACGCTCACTCCCTCCACTGTACCGCCCTGGCCTGCCTGGAACGGTCCATCCCTCCCTTCCACTACATGGTCGCCGTGGCTGGCGGCACTACCATCCCCTGCGCCCGTTACGCTCCCTTTGGTACCCAGGATCTGTCGGGTGCGGTGATCGAGGTGCTGCACGACCGTCGCGCCGCCCTGCTCGCCCACCACGGTATGGTCTGTCACGCTGCCGATTTGGATGGTCTGCTGGCCTTGGCCATTGAGGTGGAAACGCTTGCGCGGATGTACCTGCTCGCGCTGTCGGTTGCCGAGCCGCCACTGCTCGGGCCAACCGAGATGGCCGAGGTGCTGCGTCGCTTCGCCGACTATCGACCTTAAGCGGGCCTGGCGCGTTTACGCTTAGCGCAGATAGAGCAGGGCGCCGATCTGGTAGATACCCACTGCCAGGATAAAGGCGAACACGGTGTTGAAGACCACGGAAAAGGCCGCCCATTTCCATGATCCCGCCTCTTGGGCGATGCACACCACGGTGACGAAGCAGGGCGCGTAGAACATGATGAACACCAGTACCGCCAGGGCCATCACGGGGTTCCAGTTGGCGTCGCGGCTGAGCCGTTCGCTCAGCGAGGTGGCCGCATCGGGGTCGACCTCGCCCAGGGAGTAGGCCGTTCCCAGAGTGGAGATGATTACCTCCTTG
>JAVEYP010000390.1:0-2996 GCA_034003445.1 Desulfobulbus sp. | reverse complement strand
AGCCCGGATCCTAGCCGCGAAAGTCGGTTCCCTCGCACAGGACAAAATCGTACTTCAACGACAGCTGTCGGTATTTCTTGAGGATGATTTCGTAGAGCAGCTCCTCTTTGCCAGAGGTGATCAGCTGCCGGGCCTGGCTGAGGGTGTAGGCGTGGGTGTCTTCGTAGGGGATCTGCAGCTTGAAATACTTGAGCATCAGGTTGACATCGTGGTCGACCCGACCGAACACGTGGTCACCGATGATCGGCCGGAAAAAGGCGATGGAGCCGATCTCCTTGATGATCATCTGCATCACCCCGAGGACGATGGCCGATTTGCCGCTGCGCGCCTCAGTCGCTGTTACATACAGGTTGTTCGACATAGCTGCTCCCTCTCCTGCGCCGCATCCGCGGCAGAATTCGCGAAAAATTACTGGTTCCCCGGCCGGTCCCGAAAACAGTGTTGCTCACCTGACCAGCCGCCAGCACCTGTATACCTGTTTCCCGGTGCCGGCACAAGCAACGGGGGCGCGGTCGAATACAGCGACCGCGCCCCCGTGGGTTTCCCTGCGGATTGGCCCTAGTCCTGCAACCGTTTGGCGAGCAGTTCGACCGTGTGGCGCACCTGGATGGGCGCACCGTCCTGATCCAGACCACCGCGGATCTGCATGACGCAGCCTGGACAGTCCATAACCACCAGCGGCGCACCGGTGTCCTTGATGTTCTTCAGCTTGCGCTGCAGGATCGGCGCCGACACCTCGGGCAGCTTGAGCGAGTAGGAACCGCCCATGCCGCAACAGATATCGCACTCGAACATCTCCGCGATCTCATAGCCCGCCTTGCGCAGCAGCTCCCGCGGCGGCTGGTCGGCGTGCAGGGTTCGCTTCAGGTGGCAGGAGTCGTGATAGGTGATCTTGCCGAGTTCCTCGCCTTGCTTAAGCGTCAGGCGGCCGTTGTCTACCAGCTTCTTGACCAGGGTGGAAAAGTCAATCACCTTGGCCGCCAGGGTACGGGCCTGCTGCACATGCTGCGACTGGCCAAGCGACTCAAAGGTAGCGATAAACTCGTGGTCAAGCGCCACTGTGCAGGTCGGGCAGGCGGAAACCACGTAGTCCGCCTCTTCGGCAAGCAGGGCCTGGATGTTGTCCAGCGCGTTTTTCGCGGCCACCTCGTAGGCGCCGCTGTAACGCGCCGGGGCGCCGCAGCATGTCTGGTCTTCCGGAAAAACCACCTCAATGCCCGCCTTGTTGAGGATCTTTACTAAGGCCTCGCCCATCTCCGGGTAGGCAAAGTCGATCAGACAGCCGGCGTAGAACACGGCCCGCTCCTTGAGTCCGACGGGCTGTTTGACCTTTGCGAAGGTGTCACGCAGCGGCTTGGCGGCGATGGCCGGTAAGCTGCGACCGTCGGTGAGATCACCCAGGAACAGAGGTAGATGGCGGATGAACTTGGTGCCCTTGGAGAACGGCTTACCCGCCAGCGAAGCGGCGCGCAGCATGGTGTGGAACAGACGCCGATTGTTGACCACTGCGTAGATGGATTTATGCAGGAGCGGCAACCCCTGATCCTTGACCAGCCGCCGGCGGATCTCCATGATCATTCCTGGGATGTCGATCTTAGCTGGGCAGACGTCCTTGCAGGCGCCGCACTGGATGCACAGCCCCTGGATATCTTCAGAGCTCTTCAGGTTGTCGTGCCAGGCGGTGAGGATGGTACCAATGCCGCCGGTGTAGACCTTACCGAACACGTGACCGCCGACCAGCCGGAAGATTGGGCAGATGTTCAGGCAGGAGGCGCAGCGGATACACTGCAGGGCCTCCTTGAACATCGGGTCGGCCGCCATCTCCGTGCGCTTGTTGTCCATGAGCACGATGTGCAGCTCTTTCTTGCTGCCGTCGGTGTTGGGCGTCTGTCCGGTGATGATGGTCACGTAGCTGGTCAGCATCTGGGCCGTGGCGCTGCGCGGCAGGGCTTTCAAGATCAAGGCGATGTCCGCGAAGCTGGCTACCAGCTTTTCGATACCGATGATGGCCACGTGCACCTTAGGCAGGGTGGTCACCAGGCGGGCGTTGCCCTCGTTGGTGACCGTGACGATGGAGCCGGTCTCCGCCACCGCAATGTTGGCACCGGAGATGCCCATGTCCGCCTCGAGGAACTTCCCGCGCAGCTCATCCCGGGCCACTTTCACCAGCCTGGGGATATCGTTGCTCAACCGCTCGTCAATCTCCTTGGAGAACAGGTCGGACACCTCCTCCTTGGTCAGGTGGATGGCGGGCATAACCATGTGCGAGGGGGTCTGGCCGGCCAGCTGGATGATCCACTCGCCCAGGTCAGTTTCCTTGACCTGGAGACCGGCCTTCTCGAGGAAACTGTTGAGATGGATTTCCTCGCTGGCCATGGACTTGGACTTAACCACCGTGCGGACGTTGTTGTCGCGGGCCACCTGGAGAATGTACTCGCGCACCTTGGCCGGGTCGTTGGAACGGAACACCTTGGCGCCGTGGGCCTCGGCGTTCTTCTGGAACAAATCGCACAGTTCCTTGAGATGGTCCACGGCATAGGCCTTGCGCTCGGCGATGCGGCCGCGCAGTTCCTCGAAGTCGATACCCTCGTAGATCTTCGACCGGTTGGCCCGCCAGGCCTCGGAAAACTTGCCGAGCGCACCGGTGAGATTGGCGTTGTGCAGGGCCTGGTCGATCGAATGCTTAAATTCCTGCTCCATCAATTGGTCCTCCCCAATTCGTCGACAAAGATGATGATCAGCCGGACCGGCCCGTGCACTCCGATGGTCAGCACCCGCTCGATGTCAGCGGTCCGACTGGGACCGGTAATCATGGACAGGTAGCCCATACGGGCCGGATCGGCATCGGCCAGCCAGGCGGGCATGACGGGCCGCAGACCGTCGGTGGCGATCAGGGCGACGTGGATAGTCGGGAGGGTCGACACCAGCCGCTTGTCCACGGCAGTGGCGTCCTGCACTAGCGTGCCAGTGTCGGCCAGGGCCCAGTCCATCTGGCT
>JAVEYP010000389.1:0-3006 GCA_034003445.1 Desulfobulbus sp. | reverse complement strand
GCAGAGGTTTGAGGGCCTTTTTTTCGATCTGGCGGATGCGTTCGCGGGAAACGTTGAACCGTCTGCCGATCTCCTCCAGTGTGTTCTCCGCTTTTTCGCCAATGCCGAAGCGTAGTCGGATGATTTTTTCTTCCCGATCGGTAAGGGTGGACAGCACCTCGGTGACCCGGTGGGCCAATTCCCGACTTTGCACTGCGTCGTAGGGCGATTCCGACTCCTGGTTTACTAGGAAGTCGCCCAGGGTAGAATCGTCGTCGCCTACCGGGGTCTCAAGCGAGATGGGCTCGCGCGAGGCCTCCAGGATGGCGAGGATCTTGTCCATGGGCAAATCCGTCACCTTAGAAATTTCCACCGGCGTCGGCTCGCGGCCCAGTTCCTTGAGCAGGGCGTAAAAGGCCTTGAAGAACTGGCTGCGCAGTTCGAGAAAATGCACGGGAAGGCGGATGGTGCGTGTCTTGTCCAAGATCGCGCGCGTGATCGCCTGCCGGATCCACCAGGAGGCATAGGTGGAGAACTTGTTGCCCTTCTTGTAATCGAAGCGGAACACCGCCCGCATCAGGCCAAGGTTGCCCTCCTGGATGAGGTCTGCCAGGGTCAAGCCCTGGTGCATATAGCGCTTGGCAATGGACACCACCAGGCGGAGGTTGGCGCGGATCATCGCGTCCTTCGCGACCTCGACCGAGCGATTGTAGGCCTCGATCTTGGTGTTCATCTCGAACAACTCGCGCTTATCCGGGTAGTTGCGCTGGGCCATAATCGCGCAGTGGCGCATGTAGTTGAGTTGCTGCTTCTTTGGCTTGAGCGTGGGGTCTCGACGGTGCCAGAGATCGATGCGCTCCACCAGCATGTGGATCTCGTTGACTCCGGAAGTGTCCTCGCGGATCGCGGCGATGATTGCGTCAAAGCCCTCGCGAATGGCCTTGGAGTACTTGGCCTCCTCCTCTGGGGTGAGCAGGTCGAACTGACCCATTTCCCGCAGATAGGTGGTGGTGGTTTCCTCGGACTCGTGCTCTTCATTATCTGGCAGGGCGTCAGGAAGGATCTCGTCCTCGTCGGCTTTCTTGCCGGTCCACTCCTCCCCAGACAGGGTCCGGCGCTTGCCCGACTCCTCCTGGGTGACAATTTCGATATTGTTTTCGCCGAGGAAATCGAAGAGTTCTTCGATGGCTCCGGGATCCTTGATCTGCTCCGGAAGCAGTTCGTTGAGGTGCTGGAAGGTGATGCAGCCCTCGTCTTTTCCCGCTTCAAGAAGGTCGTTTTTTATACCTGAAAGCACTAAGTCCTCCAATTGAACGGGGTGTCACGCGCAGAGAATTCTGGATAGAAAAAAAGGCATTATAATCTAAAATATTTGTTGAAAAAAAGCAACCTAACAGTTTTTGGTGCGAAAAGTACGTGCAAATGAGGACCGGATCTGCTCAACTCGCGGCAAACTCGGTCCTCAGGGACCACAACATGGTAATGGATTGGGACAATGAGTAAGGATAAAGTGGTAAGCATTCTTCAGCAGAGGTCAAGCGGGATTCTCATGCCGCTGTTCTCCCTGCCTGGGCCTTGGGGCATCGGGGATCTCGGTGATCCGGCCCGAGCGTTCATTGATTTTTTGCGGCGGTCCGGGCAAAGTTGCTGGCAGATCCTGCCTCTCGGACCGACCAGCCCGGCATTCGGCAATTCACCCTACATGAGTTTTTCTACCTTTGCCCGCAATCCGCTGTTCATCAGCCCGGAATTGCTCGTTCGCCGTGGGCTGCTGCGCGCCGCGGACCTCGAAGCAGAGGAGTTTTCGGAGTATGCGGTGGACTATCCCCGGGTGACAGCCGCCAAGGAAAGGCTGCTGCGCGCCGCCTGGAAGACCTTCCGCCAGCGCCCGGATGCGGTGGTGACGCTTGCCGCTTTTTGCGTCGAACACACGTGGGCGGCCGAACACGGGCTGTTCCTCGCCCTCAAGAACCGGTTCGTGGGCGAACCTTGGTTCCACTGGCCTGAACCGTTGCGGCAACGACAGGAGGCTGCGCTGAACGAGGCGCGGGCGGACCTGGCCGACGAGATCGACTACTTCGTGTTTAAACAGTATCTCTTCTTCGAACAATGGCCCCAACTGCGCGATTACGCCTGGGAGAACGGTATCACCCTGATCGGTGACCTGCCCATCTATGTTGCCTTGGACAGCGTCGACGTGTGGATCAACCAGGAAATTTTTTATCTCGACCCGGCCTGCGGTGTACCTACCCAGGTGGCCGGGGTGCCGCCCGATTATTTCAGCGCCATTGGGCAGCATTGGGGCAACCCACTTTATCGCTGGAACACCTCGAATCAGAGGATCAAGGACCGACTGTGGGGCTGGTGGACAGACCGATTGCGGCTGACCTTTGATTTGGTCGACGTCGTCCGTCTCGACCACTTCCGAGGCTTTGAGGCCTACTGGTCGATCCCTGCGGAGGAGGAGACAGCCGTCAACGGCACCTGGCAACCCGGCCCGGGACAACCGTTCTTCGAGGAGATGAACCGCCGCCTCGGTCCCATGGCGATCATCGCCGAGGACCTCGGCGTCATCACCCCTGAAGTCGACCAACTGCGGACCAACCTCGGCTATCCGGGCATGAAGATCCTCCAGTTCGCCTTTGACGGCACACCGGACAACAGCTACTTGCCGTTCAACTGCGAGGCCGACAGTGTCGTCTACACGGGCACGCACGATAACGATACCGCGATCGGCTGGTACCTCAGCCCAGAAGTCGACCCCGAGAGCAAACAGCGGGCTAAGCGGTTCGCCAACCGCTACGACGACGAGGCCGGCACCTTCCATCGCGATCTGGCTCACTTGGCTCTTGGTTCTCCGGCCAACCTGGCCGTGTTGCCCCTCCAAGACGTGCTCGGCTTTGGCAGTGACTGCCGTATCAACACTCCCGGCACTGTGACCGGTAACTGGCAGTGGCGCTGCGCAGGCCGTTTCATTACCGACGAGATCAGCGCCTGGCTGCGCGAAGTGAGTGGCCTGTTCAGCCG
>JAVEYP010000388.1:0-3006 GCA_034003445.1 Desulfobulbus sp. | reverse complement strand
GATGTTTGTTTTAGACGAGGGGCGGCTGGGCCCGGCTACCTGGCAGGGCGAGCAGCTGACCATTGACGAGCTGGCGTTGGTCGTCGACACGGCGACCCTACGGGTGCGGGGCCAGTTGCGCACCGCGGCCGGCTACCCGCTCGACCTCGCCTTTGATGGAGCCTACACCTCTGAGGACTTCGCGCCCTTTGCCGGTAGCGGCACCGTACAAGGACCGCTTGCGGCCCTGGAATTTGAATTGGCTGCCTCGGCTCCGATCGCGGCCCAGCTGCAGGGTCTTGTGCACGATCTGCTCGCTGAGCCCAGCTGGGAGGCCCGCGTGGACAGTGACCGGGTGGCGCTGACGAAGATCAACCCAACCTGGCCTGATCAGATGTTCACCAACCTGCATCTTGCCGGCAGCGGGACCTTCAGCGACTACCGCGCGGAACTGCAGACCCAAGTGGCGAACGTGTCCATCGACCGGCCCGTTGAACTCAGTGCGCATATTGCTGGTAACCTGGACGGCCTGACGATGGAGAGTATCGATCTCAGCCAGGAGCAGGCAACACTGTCCCTGCAGGGGCGACTCGACTGGTCACCGGTTCTCGCCTGGCAGGCGGAGGTGGTGGCGAGCCAGCTTGATCCGTCCGTGCTGCTTGCCGACTGGCCGGGCGATTTTCAGGTCCGCTTGCGGACCGAGGGCCAACTGAACGACCAGCTCGAGGCCACGCTGCACCTGGACGAGCTCCAGGGTCAGCTGCGGGGTTTACCGCTCACCGGCACGGGTGAGGCACAACTGCACGGTTCCACCTTTCGCGTGGAGGATTTTACGCTGGCCAGCGGTGATTCCACCCTGCGGGTGAGCGGCGGGATGGATGAGCAAGTAGACCTTGCCGTGCAGCTCGATTCAGCCAACCTGGCGGAATTCTGGCCCAACGCGGGCGGCACTCTGAGTGTCCGGGGAAATGTGCGCGGCACCAGCGAGGCGCCGCAGCTCGACCTGACCCTCACCGGCACTGAGCTTGCCCTGGAAGAGCACCGGGTCAAGGCGCTCACCCTGAAGGCACGTGGCGGCCTGTGGTCTGACGCTGTCCTTGAGGCCGACCTGCAAGCGCAGCAGCTGCTTCTCGGCGGCTTGGCGTTGGACACCGGCCAAGCGCAGTTGCGCGGTTCGGTCGACAACCACAGTTTGGCCATCTCGACCGAGGGCGCGGATCTGACGGCCGGTCTCACCGTGCAGGGCGGGGTCAGCGAAAGGCAGTGGCGCGGCAGGGTACAGCTGGCGCATCTCATGGCCCCTGGGTTCGGCTCCTGGCAACAGGAGCAGCCGGCTGCACTTGTCGCCGCCGCCGACCGGGCGGAACTGCAACCTCTATGTCTGTCCGGGTCGTCCGGCCAGTTCTGTGTCCAGGGGGACTGGGCCGGCAGTGACGGCGCTTGGCAGATGCAGGCGACCACCACCGATGTGCACCTCGCCGCTTTGGCCGGCCAGGTGGACCTCGACGGACCGCTGCAAGGACTGATGAACGCCACCCTCGAGCTGGCTGGCAGCGGCCCGCGACTCGTGCGCGGCGCGCTCACCACCAGTGTTGCCGACATGGCGTTGGTGCTCGACCTGGGCGACGGCGGGACACAGCAGGTCCAGTGGCGCACGAATGTGCTGCGGGCCGACTACGCAAATGAACGGCTGCAGACCGTACTCGATAGTGAGCTTAAGGACGGCAGTCGCGTGCACCTCGATCTGGCCATGGACAGGGTGATCGTGCCCGGGGACGATCTGGCGACCCGGCCGTTGAACGGTGCCTTGCAGGTGGAACTGAGCGACCTCACCCCACTGACCGCGCTGGCAGGTCAGCTTGCCCTGTTCAGTGGGCGGCTGCGGGGTGATGTGACCATCGCGGGTACGCTCACGGCTCCGGAGGTCACCGGCACCGTTGACCTGGAGGACGGTAAGGCGGAAATTCCCCAACTCGGCATTACCCTCGCGCCGTTGCAGGTGGCGATGCGCGGCGCGGCCGGACAACTGGCTGTGCAGGCGATGGCCCGTTCAGGCGAGGGCGAACTGCAGGCTGAGAGCGTCCTGCACTTGGACGGGTCCGGAGTCCGCATCGACGACATCACCGTGCGCGGCGATGGGTTCCAGGCGGCGGCCCTGCCTGGCCTGGAACTGGTTGTCTCACCGGACTTGCGCATTACCCTAGCTGAGGCGAGCCGCCAAGTCTCGGGCACAGTGCACATCCCCAAGGCCCGGATAACCTCGGTGGATTTCGGCTCGAGCATCTCCGCCTCGGACGACATGGTGGTCATCGATGACC
The DNA here is from genome assembly GCA_034003445.1 of Desulfobulbus sp. Classification (GTDB taxonomy): domain Bacteria; phylum Desulfobacterota; class Desulfobulbia; order Desulfobulbales; family Desulfobulbaceae; genus Desulfobulbus. The sequence continues at coordinate 709 of JAVEYP010000388.1, read as the reverse complement.
CGGACCATGCGGCTGCAGATGAGCCGAGCTTGCCCTTGGAGACTACGGTCCGCCTGGTCACGGGCGATGACGTACGTATCGACGCGTACGGTTTGCGTGGTCGGATAGCAGGCGATTTGGAATTGTCCGGCCGGGCGGACCGACCCCTGACTGGCAAGGGGACGCTGAGCGTGCAGGAGGCCTCGTTCGCGCTTTATGGCCGGCGCCTGCAGATTGATGTCGGCCGGCTGCTGTTCACCGGTGGGACGCTGACCAACCCGGGCATTGAGCTGCGCAGCGAAAAGCGCGACGCTAACGCGACCGTCGGCCTCGTTGCCGGCGGCTTTCTGCAGAGCCCGGAGCTCAGCTTTTATTCCCACCCGTATATGGAGCAATCAGTCATCCTCACCCGCTTACTGGAAAACACCTCGGTCGGTGGCGAAACCCGGGAAGAGACTGGGCTCATCGGTGATGTGGCGTCCATGGCCGGTCTCGGAGGTCTGGTCCCGTATCTGGAGGGCGTCAAGAAGTTGACCATGATCGACGACGTCAGCCTGGAGACGGGCGACGGGTACGACGACCTGTCGCTGGTGTTTGGTAGCTGGCTGACACCGAAGCTCTATGTCAGCTATGGTAAAAACATGCTCGAGGAGTCCGGCACCTTCAACACCCGCTACCTGCTTGGCAAAGGGTTCTCGATCCTCACGGAGACCGGACCCTCGCAGAGTGG
>JAVEYP010000387.1:0-3006 GCA_034003445.1 Desulfobulbus sp. | reverse complement strand
AAAATTTATATGTGTAAGAACAACATATTACAAAAACGACCCTTGCCTGCTTGCCGGAAAAGTTTGCGAATTCCCCTGCTGACTTCTACGCTATGACTGGGCTAAAGGGCATCGCGGGAGTTGCTGACCAAGGGCTGTATCCGTTCAATTTTATACAAGGAGAATTTGTCATGTTTAAAACAATCTTTAAACTCAACTCGGTTTGTTTCGCAATCGCTTGCATGGTTATTAGCCTAGCATGTAGCGATGTCCATGCTGCCGATTGCGGTATAGCATCTGTTGAAAAAGTTGGTCCCTACTTGATGGGAGGGAAAACTAACGTGGTTGTTACTTTGATGAACAAAACAAAAAGCAATGTGGGCGACTGGAGACCAAATACTATACGGCAGTTCTATCTGCATCAATCTATTTTAAATCAAGGGCTAGCAACTTTTTTAACTGCTTATTCTATGAATAGAACCGTATGGGTCCGTGTAGTAGATCCTAATGCAAAGGCTAATTCTCTGATGACGGTCGTATACATAAATAAATAGTCACCTCAAACAACCTCCCGCCACGCATCGTCCAGCAGGAGTTCATGGGGCCGGAAAGCGCTCTTATAGCTCATCGCGGCGAGGCCATCGATCCAGTAGCCGAGATAGAGAAAAGGTATCTTCTGGGTGGTGCAAATGTGGTTGAGGGTGAGGATGTTGAGGGTACCCGGGCTACGCCAACTGTGGGCCGGGTCGAAGAAGAAATAGACCGCGTTCATCCAAGACGGTGAGGCATCGACCACGGCCACGCCGACCAGTTGGTCTTCGAGCCGGTAGCGAATCTCAAAGCAGCGAGTGATGCTGGTGATGAAGAATCCGGTGTAGTAGCTCTCGGCGCTGCTGCGGCCCTCGGGAAAACGGCTGGAGAGAAAGCGCTGCAGTAAGTCGATGTTCTCTCTGGACATGGTCAGCGGAGCGATCTCGGCGCTGATGTCTTGGTTTTTCCGCCACACCCGCCGTTGGTTGCGGTTGTGGCGGAGTCGTTCGGGCCGCAGGCGAATGGGCACGCAGAGTTGGCAGTCGGGGCAGAGCATACTGTACATGCAGTTGCCGTTGCGCCGGTAGCCGCCGGCCAGGAACCGGCCCACCGCCTCGTCGTCGAGTTGGCTGAACATGCCTTGGTGATAAACGGCCTGCTGCCCTAGGCCGTACGGGCACTCGCAGGGGACATCGAGAAAAAAGCGTTCCAGGCGCTCGCCCAGTTGTGGCACTTCGTGACTGGCTGGCTCCCGGCCGGTCACGGAGTGCCACCTTGCTCGCACCCGTTCTTGACTGGCCGCTGTAACGGTGCGCGTCCTTCGCGCGATTCCTCGCTGTTTACGATTTCTGAACAAACCCTCTCCATTTCCCGATCCTCTCCTTCCGTTTTTCTACTGCACAACAGGCCGACCGTCATTTCATTGGCAGCGGGTCTTCACGTTCTGGCCAAGGCGGCGAGTTCCTTGGGGGTGTTGACATTACGCCAGGAACCGCGCAGGTGCTGGGGCGGCTGCGGGGTGATCACCCCTACGGACGCGCTCAGCCGGTTCATGCGCCGCTGGCCGCCAGCAGCCATAGCCTCGAGCAGACCTGCGCAACGGCGATCGTAGTAGGCGAGCAGCGGCTCGATGTGCCCGTCACCGGCCAAGTCCGGCATGACCGCAACCACGTCGGGCGCGCGGCAGGCCAGCAGCCAGTGAAGGGCGCCGATCTCCATGTCCGGCAAATCGCAAGCCGCAACCAGCCAGGAGACCTTAGGGTGCGCGCGAAAGGCCGCGAGAATGCCGGCCAATGGGCCTGCCACGCCATCCGCGTCCGCAAGATGATCGGTACCGGCCAGGGTGACGGGCATCTCTCCGGGACCGGCGACCACCACCCGCTGCACACACTGGCCGACCAGGGCAACCGTCCGCTCGAGCCAGCAGCGACCGTCCTGCTCGATCAGGTGCTTGGGCCGCCCCATGCGCCGGCTGCGACCGCCGATGAGCACACAGCCCCAGACCGGATCGTGTTCCGGTGGCTTCTCACCGGTCATGGGCACAGGTTGTCCAGCGGCCGGGGAAAGACCCCGGCCTCGGCCCCCCGCCGGAGCAGTTCGCGCATTGCATGCAGCCCTTCGTCGCCGAGATTACGGGAGAAATGGTTGACGTACAGGTTGATGTGGTTCTGCATCACCGCCTCTTCCATCTCCTGGGCATGGCGGCGGATGTAGCCCCACCCCTCACCCGGGTGCTCGTCGGCCCAGCGAACACTGGCACCAATGGCCGTCTCGATTTCCGAGAGAAGCCGGGGCGCCAGCGTCCTCCGGGCCACGATGCAGCCAAGCGGGATGGGCAGGCCGGTGGCTTCTTCCCACCAGGCTCCCAGATCCTGGACACAGTGCAGGCCGTGCTCCTGGTAGGTGAAACGGCTTTCATGGATGATCACACCGCCATCCACCTGGCCGCTCGAAATAGCGGCCATAATACGGTCAAAGCGCATCACCGTCAGCTTGCGACAGGCCGGACGATACAGTCGCAGCAGCAGGGCCGCAGTAGTGTACTCTCCAGGGATGGCAATCCGCCAATCTTCGACCCGGCCAGTCGCGCCCGCGCCGCTGATCAACAGCGGGCCGCAGCCGCGGCCAAGGGCTGCCCCGGTGCGCAGCGGGACGTAGCGGTCGAGCACATGGCCCAGGGCGTGGCAGGATATTTTGCTCACATCCAGTCGAGCCCCAAGGGCCCAGGCATTCAGGGTTTCCACATCCTCGAGCAGCGGTTCGGCAAAGGCCACCTGGTGCAGAGCAACTCTGCCGTGTACCAAGGCGTTAAAGATGTAGGTATCGTTGGGACAGGGCGAAAAACCCAAGGTCAGGGCGGAAGATTCAGTCATACTGCAGTCCTTTGATGAGAAGCGCCGCTGCCTCACCGCAGCGGTCGCAGGCCTCACGCAGCCGCCATTTTCGCAGGTCGCGTTCCTCGACCAGGTTGGAGACGCAGCGCAGTTCGAGGAGCGG
>JAVEYP010000386.1:0-3007 GCA_034003445.1 Desulfobulbus sp. | reverse complement strand
ATTACCGCCAGATTCAGGTAGGCCAGGTGGTGGCCTACGGCTTTGGCGCAGACGGCAGTTCGGTGGATGTCCAGATATTTGTCGAGGCACCGCACCACACCAAGGTGACCGAGAACGCCCATTTCTGGAACGCCAGCGGCATTGAGGTTTCGCTCAATGCCCAGGGGCTCAAGGTGGACACCCAGTCCCTGATCTCCATTGCCAGCGGCGGTATCGCCTTTGAACTGTCGCGCGACATCGAACCCGGAGCCGTGGCCGCACCAGACGCCACCTTCCGGCTCTATGCTAACCGAGCGGATATCCTGGAGAAGCGCTACACCATCCGCACCTACTGGCTGCTGCTCTTCCACGAGTCGGTACGCGGCCTGGCTGTGGGGGCACCGGTGGAGCTGTTTGGCATCAAGGTGGGCGAGGTGGTGGACCTGAATCTCGAATTCGACACACACAACAAGCGCTTCCAGGTGCCAGTGCTGGTGGCAGTGGAGCCGGAACGAATCCGCGCGGCCGACAAGGCGGGCGCTCTGCGACTGATCGAACGCGACCCAACCACCTTTATGAAGGTGCTGGTGGAAGAACGCGGGCTGCGCGCTCAACTGCACAGCGGTAACCTGCTCACCGGCCAGCTGATGGTCAACATGGTGTTCGTGCCAGACGCGCCCAAAATGACCATGGCAATGCGCGACGATCACTGGGTGGTGCCCACGGTGCCGGGTTCATTCCAGCGACTGCAAGAGAGCCTCACCCGGATAGTAGCCAAGCTCGAGCAGATGCCGTTTGACCGCATCGGCAGTGAGTTGGAGGCTGTCTTGGCCGAGGCCCGCCGGACCCTGACGGCAGCCAGTAGCCTAGCCGGTCGGCTGGACCAGGAAACCGCGCCGCAACTCAACACCACCCTTGTGCGGCTGGAGCAGACCCTGACCGAACTGCAGGCCGTTGCCAATACCAACGCACCCCTGCCACAACAGGTTGGCCGCACCCTGGAAGAACTCTTTCAGACCCTGCGCGCCGTTCGCGAACTGGCCGAAACTCTTGAGAACCGGCCGCAGTCCCTCATCTTTGGCAAGAAGCCCTCCCGCGATGAATGAACCATGCCCCCTGCCCCGTCTCGTGCTCGTCTCTCTGCTGGCCGTACTCCTCACCGCCTGCGCCGCACCGACCCCGCCGGTCGTCTACCACAGCCTGCTCGGCCCGGAGACCGCGGCACCGGCCACGACCCGCGCCCACGGCCCGGCAGTGGTCGTTGGCCCGGTGCGTCTGCCCGACATCCTTTACAACACGCGGCTTGCCACCGGCAGCGACGGCCGCTACCAGTTGGCCGAGAACCATCGTTGGGCGGGGGCCGTAGACCGGGAGATCGAACGCGCCTTGGCCGAACGGCTCGCCGCAGACCTAGCCACCGAGCGGGTGGCGCTCTTTCCGCAACAGCCCGCAGCTGAGACTGTATGGCGGGTGCAGGCCGAGGTGCTCGCCCTGGACGGCGAACCCGGGCACACGGCCCACCTCGATGTCCGCTGGACCCTGCTCAATCCAGCCGGCCAAGCGCCGCTCACCCGCCGCAGCGAGTACCGCGAACCGCTCAGTAAACCAGACCTTACCGCCTGGGTGGCTGGCCAGCGCACAAACCTCGCCCGCCTTGGCGCGGAGATCGGGGCAGCCATCCGGAAAGGTACAACTGACTGAAAGAGAACAAGCAGGGGGAAGGACTGGAGGGAAAGGAGACGCGAGGTGATCGGGCCAACGTTCAGCCCGTTGCCGGATCTGCCTCCCGCAGGAAGCGGACGATGCGCTCGGCCGCGTAGCCGTCGCCGTAGGGATTGGTCACCGCACCCTCCCCGCCGGCGTCCGGGTCGGCGAGCAGCCGGTTGGCCTGCTCAACAATGGCCGCCGCGTCTGTGCCCACCAAGACGACCGTGCCCGCGGCTACGGCCTCGGGTCGCTCGGTGGTCTCGCGGGTTACCAGCACGGGCTTGCCTAGAGAGGGGGCCTCCTCCTGGACCCCGCCCGAATCGGTAATGATCAGGGCGGCCCGATCCATGAGAAAGACAAAGGGCAGGTAGTCGAGTGGCTGCAGCAAATGCACGCCGGGCAGACCACCGAGCAGGCGGCGCACCGGTTCCTGGACTTGCGGGTTCAGGTGCACCGGATAGACCAGCTCCACCCCGGGGTGCAAGCCAACTAGGGTACGCAGGGCCTGGCAGACCCGATTGAAACCAGCGCCAAAGTTCTCGCGCCGGTGGCCGGTAACGAGCACGAGCCGCTTTTTCGGGTCAAGGAAGGTAAACCGTTCAGCCATCTGGTGCTGCAGATCCGTGTCCGTGCGCAGCCGTTGGACCACGGCTAGCAGGGCGTCGATCACGGTGTTGCCGGTGACCGCGATCCGCTCCTCGGCCACGCCTTCAGCCAGCAGGTTGTCGCGGGCGCGGGCGGTGGGCGCAAAGTGGTAGCGGGCCAGCATGCCCGCCTGGCGGCGGTTCATCTCCTCTGGAAAGGGGGCCTGCAGGTTGCCGGTGCGCAGGCCAGCCTCGACATGGCCGATGGCCACCTGATGGTAGAAGGCGGCCAGGCTGGTGGCCATGGTGGTGGTGGTGTCACCGTGGACCAGCACCAGGTCGGGCTGGAAGGTACCAAGCACCTCGCCGATGCCGCGCAGCACGCTGCAGGTGGTGTCAGTCAGGCTCTGGCCGGGCCGCATTATGTCGAGGTCGAAGTCAGGCCGGATGGCGAACAACTCAAGCACTTGGTCGAGCATTCCGCGGTGCTGAGCGGTGACGCACACCCGGCTGTCGAACTCGGCCGGGTAGCGAGTCAGCTCGCGCACCACGGGCGCCATCTTGATTGCCTCCGGCCGAGTGCCGAACACCGAAAGAACCTTGCATCGTGTCATGTTCTCCTCCTGCCTATCGTTAGCACCCAGACCTGATGCGCCACGCCTCAACCAACCACCCGTCCGGCCGAGACCCGGCCGACATCGAGAAGTATCCTGCCGACCACAGAGGCGACGATGATC
>JAVEYP010000385.1:0-3013 GCA_034003445.1 Desulfobulbus sp. | reverse complement strand
TTACAACCGGGCAGTTTCTGGGATGTGGCGGTGGTGGAGAAGACCGCGAAGGACTAGCTCCGGCGGGCAGGTCGTTCAGGGAACGGGCGGACGCTCATGGTGCAGCGGACGAGAGGATCGCAGGCGCGCAGGGCCGGGCCGCAGCCACCGGCGCGGCGGAAAAGGCTTTGCAACCCGGCCCGATCATGGCAGAATGAACACTGTCCCACTGGCGGAACAGCTGTCTCGGCGCGCTTCCGCCTCGCTCCCCATTACCCCCTGACCACGGAGGTACGCCATGGGCGCAGTCCGTATCATCGACAGCCACATCCACTGCGGCGTGCAGCATTCAAACCTACCCTTCGCACACATCGCCCCCCTGCTCCGCGAGGCTGGCATCACCGAGGCCTGCCTTTTCGCGCCGGTTGAGGATATCTACGAGCGCGACGATTACGATTTCCAGGACAATGCCCGCTGGCAGCAGACCCGGCGGGCAGCCAACCATTATCTGCTCGACCTAGCGGACCAGGGCGAATCGATCTATCCCTACCTGTTCGTCTGGAACGACTTCGCCATCGAGGAACTGCGCCGCCCCTATCGGGGCATCAAATGGCACCGCCACAGCGACGAACCCATCTACCACTACGACGATCCGGCCTGCGGCCGCATGCTCGCCGAAATCACCCGTCGTCGCCTGCCAGTCGTGCTCGAGGAGAGCTACGACAACACTATTCGCTTTATCGAACGCCTCGCCCCAGAGGCGGTGATCATCATCCCTCACCTGGGCGGCTTGAACGGCGGGTACCACGCCTTGGACCGCTCCGGTATCTGGCAGCGAGACAACGTTTACGCCGACACCGCACTCGCCTCACCGACAGAGATGCGCCACTTTCTCGAACACTACGGAGCACACAAACTCCTCTTTGGCAGCGACTACCCGTTTGGTCTGCCTGCCGGGGGATTACGCAAGATCCAGCGCCTTAATCTTGCCGAAGAGGACTTTGTCCGGGTCGCGGCCGACAATATCCTGACCTTGCTGGCAGCGGTCCTCGACCCAGACTAAGGAGCAAGAAGCCCTCGTAATCACCCCCTCCGTCCCACCGCACATACCTGTCGGTGGACCCAAGAGGGAAACCAGCCACAAGGAGGAAAACATGACCTACAGCACCCTCATCGTCGCCACCAGCGACACCTTTGTCGGCACTATCACCCTCAACCGGGCGGACCAGCTGAACACCTTCAATACGCCGCTAGCAGTGGACCTGCAGCAAGCGCTCCTGGCCATGGACGAGGATCCGAAAGTACGCGTCGTGGTCATCAAGGGTGCGGGCAAAGCCTTCTGCGCCGGCATCGATGTCAACGAGCTCGAAGGCAAGACGCCCATGGAATACCGCCAGTGGATCGAGCGCATGGAACTACCGCTGGTGACCATCTCTCGTCTGAAGAATCCGGTTATCGCCCAGGTGCACGGTGGAGCTGCGGCCAACGGCATGGGTCTAGTGGCCGCCTGCGACCTGGCCATCGTCTCCACGGACACCCGCATGGGACTCACTGCCATCAATGTCGGCCTCAACTGCGTTGGCCCCATCCTGCCGGTGGCACGTTGCGTCGGCCGCAAAAAGGCGCTGGAACTGCTCCTCTACGGTGAGTTGGTCAAGGCGCCTGAGGCGTTGGCCATGGGCCTGGTTAACCGCGTGATCGAACGCGAAGCTCTGGAAGAGGAAGCCATGAACTGGGCCGAAAAACTGGCAGCCAAAAGCCCGATCGCGGTGCAGATAGCCAAGCGCGGTTTCTACGGCTCCGAGGACATGGACTACTACCGCCAGTTCGACCTGATGAACGAGGCCTTTGCCCGGCTCTGCACCACCCACGACGCCAAAGAGGGGGTCAAGGCCTTCTTCGAGAAACGACCCCCGGTCTGGGAAGAGCGCTGACGCCCAGCCGGACCGATTCCTACGGGCAGCAGATGTGGCCGCTGCCCGTAGGAACAGCTTCTCCCGCCGTTCGTGCGAACAACCCCTGCTTGGACATGCCTGTTATGGATTTGACCCTCGACACCATTGAAGTGCGAGCACTCGGCTGCCTCATGGAAAAGGAGCTCTCTACCCCGGATTATTGTCCGCTCTCGCTCAATGCGCTGGTCAATGCCTGCAACCAGAAAACTAACCGGCAACCGGTGATGGTCCTAGACGCGGACACGGCTGATACGGCGGTGCGCTCGCTCAAGGAACGCCAACTGGTTGTGCAGAGCGATGCCAGTCGTGTGCCTAAATTTTGGCAGGCGCTGAGCAAACAGTGCCGGCTGATCAACCGCGAGACTGCCCTGCTCTGCCTGCTTATGCTGCGCGGCCCGCAGACCGCCGCCGAACTGCGCGCGCGCGGCGAGAGCCTATGCGCCTTTGAGGGCCCCGAACAGGCGGCTGAGGCGCTTGACAACCTGACCACCTCCGGATTTATCGTCCAGCTGGCTCGTCAGCCAGGCCAGAAGGAGTCACGTTACGCCCATCTGCTAAGCGGCGAGGCCGCCACCGAGGAGGAACCGGCCGCAACAGTAGCAAGGGCACCCATTACCTCTGCGGCAACGCAGCGCATTGAGGAACTCGAAGGGGCCGTGTCCCAGCTGCAAGAGGAGCTACGCGTCTTGCGCCAGGAGTTCATTGCCTTGCGTTCCCATTTCGCCTGAGCCACGATCACGGCTGAGCGGACAACCCTTTCTCCTTGCCATCACCCCATGGAACAGCCCAGTCTGCGCCTCATCGGCGTCCTCCACGGCGACATCGAACGGATCGAAGACGCCCCAAAAAACTTCTCAGAATCGGACCGCATCGGCACCCTGGAAATCTTTCCAGAATACCTGGACGCGTTAGACGGCATCGAGGCCGGCCAAACCATCGTGGTCCTCTTTTGGCTGCACAAGTCAAACCGCGACGTGCTCAAGGTCTACCCGCGTGGCGACCGGTCGCGCGGCCTGCGCGGCGTGTTCTCCACCCGCAGTCCGGTGCGGCCCAACCCCATCGCCGTCTCCGAGCTGGAG
>JAVEYP010000384.1:0-3029 GCA_034003445.1 Desulfobulbus sp. | reverse complement strand
GCGGACGCTCATCCAGGTCAAGGAAAGCCTCACCGAGGAAGGCGAGGAACTGGACTCGGTACGCAAGGAATTGAAGTCCACCGCGGACGAACTCCGCGAAAAGATGGGGGACAACGATCCCTCAGTGTGGCAATTGCCGGAAGGAAATGAGGCGCAGCAGGACGGCACGGGGGAGTACCTCGATATGCAGCCAGTCGACCACCCGCCAGCGGCTGAGGCCGGCACGGACCCAGCGGACGACGAGACCGTAGCCCACACGAGTGCAGCCTCCACCCCAGTCCCCGAGGGCGAAGCACCGCCCGTTGATGAGTCGCAACACCCACCCACAGCACCGAACACCCCACCATGATCGAGGCGCTGGAACAGTTCCGGCCCCACCAGGAGGAATTGCGCAAGCGGCTCATCCGCTGCTGCCTCGCCATTGTCCTGACCAGCAGCGTGGCCTACCTGGGCAAGAAGACCCTCGTGGCTTGGTGCATGCGACCTCTGCGCCTTGCCTACCCGCCACTGGAAAAACTCGTCTACACCAATCTGCCTGAGGCCTTTATCAGCTACCTCAAGCTCAGCCTGCTGGTCGGCCTGATCGTTGCCTCGCCCTATGTCCTCTACCAGGCGTGGCTGTTCGTCGGACCCGGCTTGCTGGACCGGGAAAAACAGCTGGCGCGACGGGTGGTCCTCTGGGCCACCCTGCTATTCGCCGCGGGTGGGGCCTTTGCTTACTTCGTCGTCCTGCCGCAAATCCTCGTCTACTTCATGAGCTACGCCCGGCCCGGCCTAGAGCCTATGCTCAAACTGGGTTTCTACCTAACCTTCACCGCCCGCATAGTGCTGGCCTTTGGCATCGCCTTTGAGATCCCCTTTCTCATGGTCATGGCCATCCGCACCGGTCTGCTGGCCCGGGGGTATTTCCGTGCCAAGCGCACCGCCTTCTACATCGCCATGGTGGTGCTCAGCTTTCTGCTCGCCTCTGGCGAACTGACCGCCACGGTCCTTCTCTCCCTGCCGCTGTTTGCCCTCTACGAGGCCGGCATCGTTGCCGCCAAGATGTTTACCGGCCCGACAGATACTACCTCCTCCGACAGCCCCGGCTGAGCGCTCACCAGCCCGCCCCCCCGGCCAACCCACCCTGTCCGGCACAACCTTCCACCATTTCTATAAGAGCGCCACAGGTGTGGAACCAACAGTCCACCGCGGTTCGAGGTCAGAATCGGGCAGGTAAGATAACCACCTGTCGTTCCGATCGGGCCACTCATGGTTGAGCTGGTCCGGCCGTAGGTGCGGACAATGGCCAAGTGCAGGGCGACACCCTCCCGACTTTCCCGGCAGCAGTCCTGGCGGAAAACCGGAGTTAGTAAAAACAAAGGCTGACGCGCTGCGATCCTTTCCTCGTACAAAAAAATCGGGTCGCGACGGGTGTGAATAACCGGAGCGAATTCCGGGGTCAGATGAAACCGGGCAATGATGCCGAACCGGTTAGGAAAGGCGAAGTCGTGGTCGAACAGAAGCCGGTCGCGCTGGCGCAAGAAGATTCCGGCGGATATGTAATCGAACAGAGAGCTCTATTCCGCTGGTGAAAACTAGATCCGCGGACAAACGGCCGCGCTACCAAGCAACACGATCCGCTTCAACCGCACGATGAAAACACCCATGCCCCTTCCCGAAAGACCCACCCCTGCCCCGATAGCGCCCGGAGCCAGCCGCAGGCTTCACCTGCTTGGCTGGCTGGCCGTGTTCGGCTCGGCCCTGTTCTTCTACCTGGCCACTGCGATCATCAGTTGGGGCCAGCCCCACGTGGCCATCACCGCGCCCTTCTACGTGTTCGCCCGCTTCCTGCTCGGCTTTGTCATTGTCAGTCTGGGCATGGGACTGCGGCGACAGCGGCCCGTGTGCACCCAACTGCATTACATCATCGGCCGCACCGTGACCAACGCGGTGGCGGTCTACTGCTTCTACCGGGCCGTGGAGGTCAGCTCGGTCGTCAGCGCCAACATCCTCAACATGACCTACCCGCTGTTCGTGGCCCTGGCCTCCTGGTTCTTGCTGCGCGATCAGCGCGACCGGTTCGCCCTGCTGGTCGTCGCCGCAGCCATGGTCGGCGTCTGGCTGATCCTCGACCCCACGCATATCCACGGCGGCTGGCACAATCTTTGGGGGCTGGCCTCGGGCCTGACCGCCGGGTCATCGATTATCTACCTGAACCTAAGCCGCCAGCACCACGACAGCCAGTCCATCCTGTTCTTCATGTTCGGCCCAGGCGCCCTGCTCATGTTGTCCTTTTTCCATGAGGCGCTGTTCTGGCCAAACGCAGTCGAATGGGGCTTTCTGCTCGCCTGTTCGATCAGCGGCATCCTCGGCCAGTATTGCCTCACCTACGGCTTCCTCTACGTAACCGCGGTGGAGGGCGCGGTGGTCTCCTCAAGCCGCATCCTCATGGCCGCCCTGCTCGGCCCCCTGCTGGTCGCGGACCCTCCGCTCACCCTCGTGGGCTGGACCGGCGCGCTCATCATCTTTGCCGCCAACATCACCCTGGCCCTGCGTCGCCCAGCGGTGATCCGCTGACCGAAAAATTCACCAGTTAACCCTCTTGGGGCCGCATCTCCTGTTTAAGCAGACAGCAGCTGATACGATGCACCGGGGTGCCGTCCTCGCGGTAGCTGATGTTGTCCGGCTGCAGCAAACGGTTCATGACGCAGCCCTCGGGGATGTTGAGCGGAAAGAAGCGCGCCTCGGTGAGGTCCTTGCGGCGCACTAGGCGATCATCTTCAATCACGAAACTGTGGATCGGATGGTCCTCGCAGAGCGGGCATTGGTAGATCCGGCCATTGGGGAAAATGAAAAAGTTTTCGGCCACTAGGCCAGCACACTCAAAGGGCTCGCCCGTGTCCAGGTAGACCTTGGGATAGGTGACATGGATGCCACGCCGGGCCGCATCCGCAGCCACCTCGGGCACAGTCGCCAGCCAGCGGGCCGGCTCCACCTGCCAGGAAGCGGCTGACCCAGTCTCGCACTGGGCCGAGTTGCCACGCAGG
>JAVEYP010000383.1:0-3037 GCA_034003445.1 Desulfobulbus sp. | reverse complement strand
CTCAACACCCCCCAGCGGCTGTGGCCGGTCAGCCGGCCCACCAGGCCCATCAGGAACGGGCCGATGATGGCCGCAAACTTGCCGACTACGTTATACAAGCCAAAAAACTCCCCGCTCCTTTCCGCTGGAATGAGCCGGCCAAAGGTGCTGCGACTGAGTGCCTGGATACCGCCCATGGACGAGGCCACGAGAAAAGCCAGCAGCCAGAAGCAGGCCACCTGCATGCGCTGGTCAGGAATCGATGGCAGCAGAAAGGCGAGCAGGGTGACCAGACAATAGACACCGATACCGGTCAGCAGCAGTCGCCAGGAGGAAAAGGCTACAGCCAGCCGTCCATAGAACAGGGCGCAGGGCCAGGCAACCACCTGGATGAACAGCAGCACGCCGATCAGCAAGGGGACACTGAACCCCAGATCGCGGCCGTAGGCTGTGGCCATGGTGATGATGGTGTCCACGCCGTCGATATAGAAAAAATAGGCGAGCAGGAAGAGAAAGGCCTGGCGGTGACGCCGCACCTCGCAAAAGGTTTGGCCGAGCCGCCGCAGGCTGTCCGCGACTGGCGCAGCGGTCGGGTCAAGATCGTGGCGCTGGCGCAAGTTGACCAGGGCCGGCAGGGAGAACAGCAGCCACCACACGGCCACGACCACAAAACCGATGCGGACCTCGCGGCCAGGCAGGCCGCTGTCCAGGCCGCCAACGAGCAACAGGCCGACAACGGCCAGAAAAGGCAGGACCGAGCCAATATAGCCGTAGCCGTAGCCACGGGCCGAGACCGTATCCATGCGCTCGGGGGTGCTGACGTCCACAAGGAAGGCGTCGTAGAAGATATTGGCCCCGCTCCAACCCACCCTGGCCAGCACAAAGACGAGCAGGCAGAGAAATCCCTGGCCGGGCTGGATCAGGGTCAGCGCCAGACAGCCGACCAGCCCAAGGACGAGAAACGTGGCAAAGAACTGTTTTTTGCGGCCGCGGTAATCGGCCAGGGCGCCGAGGAGCGGAGCGAGCAGGGCCAGGGTGAGGGAGGCGGCAGAATTGGCAAAGCCCCAGTTGGCGGTGGCGGTCGCGTCGGGCAGGCCAGCCACGATCACCTCTTTATAATATAGGGGCATAATGGCCGTGACCATGACCAGCACAAAGGCGGAGTTGGCCACGTCGTAGAGGACCCAGCTGCGTTCTTCCCGGGTCAGGCGGAGGGAGGGGTGCATATTGGCCGGTGGCAGAGGGGATCTGAACTGGAAGGCGACCTGACCGACCGGCTGGTTGCGGGGCAGGGATCGCCAACGGCATGTCAACGGCGTTGTTAAAGGGGCGGCGGCGTTGACGACCATGCGTGTGGAGCAGGAGGCGGCCATCCGGGCCTGACAGCGCAACGCCTCCTGCCTGGTGCAGACCCCCTGCGACGCGAGCGCTGGCCTGGCCTGCTGCCCAAGGACTGGGGCCCAATCGTTTCCACCGTTGCGCCGCTTCCTCGCTTGCGCTCCCCGAGCGATGCGGCTATCATAACGCTCTTTTCGCGACAGCGCACGTTCCCGGACGCTCGGTGGACGACCGTCGCCCGCCCGCCAACCGCAGCACCGAGACCTCCATGAACACCATCTCCTCCGATCCTGCCAACGCTTCCGCCATCCTGCTCATCCACTGCCCGGACAACAAGGGCATTGTCGCCACGGTCAGCGAGTTTATCTACAGGAACAACGGCAACATCACCGCCCTTGCCCAGCACGTCGACCAGGACCAGCAGGTCTTTTTCATGCGCATCGAGTGGGAACTGGGCGCGTTCTCCATTCCGGACGAGAAGATCGGTGAGTACTTCGACACCCTCATTGCCAAGAAGTACGATATGAAATGGCAGCTGCACTTCTCCAGCGAAGTGCAGCGCATGGCCCTCTTCGTTTCCCGCCAGCCCCATTGCCTCTACGACCTGCTCGCCCGCTGGAAATCGGGCGAACTCGAGGTGGCAATCCCCCTAATCATCAGCAACCACGCGAACCTGCGACCCGTGGCCGAACAGTTCGGGGTCGATTTCCATCATTTCGCGATCACCAGCGACAACAAAGGCGAACAGGAGAAGGCCCAGCTCGAACTGCTGGCCAAGCATCGGGTGGAATTCATCGTTCTCGCCCGCTACATGCAGATCCTCTCGCCCGAGTTCATCAGCAGGTACCAAAATCGCATCATCAACATCCACCACAGTTTCCTGCCCGCCTTCCCCGGTGCCCGGCCCTACCATTCGGCCTTTGAGCGCGGGGTGAAGATCATCGGCGCCACCAGCCACTACGTCACCGAAGAACTCGACGCCGGGCCGATCATTGCCCAGAACGTTATCCGTGTCAGCCACGCCGACGCGGTGGCGGACCTGATGCGTAAGGGCCGCGACCTGGAGAAAGTGGTCCTGTCGCAGGCGGTTTGGCATCACCTGCAGCGTCAGATCCTCGTCTACCGGAACCGTACCGTCGTGTTTGCCTGAGTCGCTCCCGGCTTAAACCTGGCCCGGCTCTTCAATCATGCGAGCGCCAGCTGGCGGCTCGTCCAGCTCGAACAGGTGGAACTCGAGCATGCCCTCCATAATCTGAAACGTGGCCACGTAGCGGCCGGGGTCATCGGGCAGGGCGGTGTTGGTGGTGTAAATGCCGAGATAGCGATCCTGCATGGGCGAATCCGGGTCCACCAGCGCCCACATGAGCGGCGTGTTGTCGCTCTTGGTCTGCACGGTAAGGATCTGTCCGCCGGCGGGGAGGGGGATGGCCTGCAGCCGGTTCGGCTGCAATTCCAATTTCCAGATGGTCTTCATAAGGTTTCCAGAACGATAGCCGCCTACAAGACTGGCGGAGAACGGGGACGCGGCCGGGCGAGCGGCCTTAGGCTGCTTGACCTCGACCGGTTGCGGACGAAACTCCTCTTGTACCGGCAAGCAGGGGGACGCGCAAGTTGATCCTTGCGGATTCTGGATATTCTGTTACTTGTGCTGTACTTTCATCACAAACCAGCGACCAACGGCGGACCGCCGGGCCGCACTACCACCCCACACCAACCGGGA
>JAVEYP010000382.1:0-3045 GCA_034003445.1 Desulfobulbus sp. | reverse complement strand
GCTGTGCGGTGGCCAGCCTCGATCAACTCGGCATCCTGGCCGTGCACCTGGAGGCCGCGGATGCGCGCGGTCAGGCCGCCTGGGTAAAAGGTGAGTTCCTCACCGACACTGACCCGGCCGGACAAGGAGGTGCCGGTGATGACCGTGCCGAACCCCTTCATGGAGAATACCCGGTCCACGGCCAGGCGGAACGGACCGAATTCCTCCTTGAAATCCATGGCCGCCACCCGGCTGTCGAGCAGGGCGGTCACCTCGTCAATGCCCTCGCCGCTGAGCGAGTCCACGGCGATGATGGGCGCTTCCTCAAGGAAGCTGCCGCGGAAGAAGTCGCCCACTTCCTCAATGACCATGTCCAGCCAGTCTTGGTCGACCAGGTCCTTTTTGGTGAGCACGACCAAGCCGTCGCGCACGCCGAGCAGTCGACAGATCTCGAAATGCTCGACCGTCTGCGGCATGATGCCCTCGTCGGCGGCAATGACAAAGGCCACGAGGTCCATGCCGGCGGTACCGGCCACCATGTTGCGGATAAACTTTTCGTGGCCCGGCACATCGACGATGCCGATGCGATGGCCGCAGGGGAGGTCGAGATAGGCAAAGCCCAACTCAATAGTGATGCCGCGCTGTTTCTCTTCCTTGAGCCGGTCGGTGTCGATGCCGGTCAGCGCACGGATCAGGTTGGTCTTGCCGTGGTCGACGTGTCCGGCGGTGCCGAGGATGATTTCACGCATGCGCGGCCCAGGAAAGACCGGTCGTCGCGTCCGCAGACGCGGGTCCGGTTTTACAGGTCAAAATAGGGGTTGGTTTTTTCTTCTCGGCCGATGGTGGACTGCAGGCCACCGTAGCCGTGGCCCGGCCAGACGATGGTGTCCGGCGGCAGGGTGAGCAAGCGGGACTTGATGGCACCAATCATCTGCTCCATGGAGCCGCCAGGAAAATCAGTGCGGCCGACAGCGCCGACAAACACGGTGTCGCCGGTAAAGCAGTGCGGCGGACTGTACAGGCAGATGCCGCCCGGAGTATGCCCCGGGGTGTGGATCACCTGGAACTCTTCCTCGCCGAAGCGGATCACGTCACCGTCCCGGACAATCACGTCCACCGGCGGGGATTCAGGCAAGCCGAGGCCGGAGAAATAGCCCTTGACCTGCGGGTCGTCGAAGTAGGTGACATCATCGGCATGCATGACAATCTTCGCGCTGGTCGCCTTTTGAATGAGGGCGTTGCCGGAGACATGGTCGGGGTGGCCGTGGGTGTTGATGATGTACTCCACCTGCAGCTGCTTTTCACGGCAGTAGTCGAGGATGCGATCCTCGTCCCCGCCCGGATCGATGACCGCGGCCTTGCGGGTGGTTTCACAGGTAACGATGTAGCAGCAGACGCCCATCATGCCCACGGTGAGCTGTTTGACTAACATGGATCGTATTCCTTGGTTGTCCCCCACGGGCGACCGGGGCCGGCCCGTAGGGGGATGACTGAAATGATTATTTGAACGAGGTGCCGCAGCCGCCGGAGGAACAGGCGCAGCCACCAGCGCACGGGTTATTGGTCACTGGGCCGGGTGGCAGGCGCTGCTCGACTGCCTTAACCACAGCTTCAAAGGCCTTGATCGCCGGTGTGTCCTCGTCGGTGCTCAGATACGGGGTGCCTGAATCGCCGGCCACGACCACACGTGGATCCATGGGCACTCTACCGAGGAAGGGCAGGTCGAAGTCGCGGGCGGTCTGCTCTCCCCCGCCTTTGCTGAAGATGTCCACTGTCTCGCTGCAGTGCGGGCAGACGAAACCGGACATGTTCTCGATTACGCCGATGATGGGCATTTCCACCGTCTTGCAGAAGTTGATTGATTTGCGCACGTCTGCCAAGGCCACGGCCTGCGGTGTGGTCACCACTATGGCCTGCACACCAGGCATGGTCTGCGCAACAGAGAGTGGCTCGTCGCCCGTACCCGGGGGAGCGTCGACGATCAGGTAGTCGAGCTCACCCCAGTCCATGTCCGAGATGAACTGGCGGATGGCCTGGATCTTCAACGGCCCGCGCCAGATGATGGCGTCGTCCCGGTTTTTCATCATGTATTCCAGGCTGACGACCTTGAGATTGTCGTTGTAGGCAAGCGGCGGGATGAGGTCGTCGGGGTTTTCCGGCGCAATCAGTGAACCGGTGAGGTTGAGCATCCGGACGACGTCCGGACCGTGCAGGTCGACGTCCATGAGGCCAACTTTGTGTCCTTTTTTGGCTAGGGAGAGGGCGAGGTTGACGGCCACCGTAGACTTGCCGACCCCGCCCTTGCCGCTCATAACGAGGATTTTGTGCTTGATTCTCCCCAAAGATCTGTTGATGGCAATGTCCTGCTGAGCGAGCCGGGCGTCGCCGGTACCGCAACTGCCTTGCTGGTCGCTTCCACAGGAACCGCCTTGTGAACTGCTCATAATACCCTCCGATAAAAAAGAGAAAGAAAAAAACAATGCATGAAGCATCGGTGTTGAACGCATGCCGCCGAGTCCGGTGAGCGACCGGGTGTCGCCGCAGCTCCGTAAGGCAGCGTGGGCGGAAAAGGCCGGTTCCGGGAAAGGACGGCTGGAGCACGGTTTGGTCGTATACACTAATGATGGCGGTTTGAAAAGCAATGAAAAAACGTTGCCCAACACGGCGTAGAGGTGGCTCGCCAAGCCCGGCGTTTTTGTTGCTTTGTGATTGTCAGAGCAGGTATAGTGCTTATTTATATCGAATCGACGGCCAGGGGTGCGGGACAACAATCGTCGCGCCATCGCGGTATCGGTCCTGCCTCGACGGCTTCGGGCACACGGCAAACAGAACACTTGCGCACTAGACGCGCGGGTTGGGAGGAATCGATGGATCCGTTCAGCAAAAAACTGTTGGAGGAACTGGAGCACATGCAGCACCAGACCGGACGCATCCTGCGCTCAATGTCTGTCACCCGGATGATGCGGCTGGAGTCAGCGGGCTGGCAGCCGGCCATGGATATCTACGAGGCTGAAGACTGGATTTTTGTCTATGCCGATCTGGCCGGTGTGGCCGCTGACAGTCTCC
>JAVEYP010000381.1:0-3046 GCA_034003445.1 Desulfobulbus sp. | reverse complement strand
CCCACCGGGGCGGTCAGCAGCGACTCCAGGGTGCCGGCACGCTGCTCTTCGGACCACGAACGCATGGTGATTGCCGCAGAAAGAAAGATGAGGAGCAGCGGCATCCACTCGAACATCGGCCGCACATCCGCAAGGTTACGGCTGAAAAAAGTTTCGACCCAGAAGACCGTGAACAGGCTGGCGACCAAGAAGGCGCCGAAAAAAAGAAAAGCGGCGGGAGTGGCAAAAAAACCCGCCAACTCCCGCCGGGCAACAGTGCGCAACGCGTTCATTGCTCGCTCCCGCCATGCAGGTTGATATCATTAAAAATTTT
The DNA here is from genome assembly GCA_034003445.1 of Desulfobulbus sp. GTDB lineage: Bacteria > Desulfobacterota > Desulfobulbia > Desulfobulbales > Desulfobulbaceae > Desulfobulbus. The sequence continues at coordinate 2,733 of JAVEYP010000381.1, read as the reverse complement.
CTCAAGGTTACGAGCCTCGGGGACAAGCCCGTACAGATCCCAGCCGGCCCGGGCCACGACCGCGGCCGCGATAGGCGCCAGTGCTTCGGCGGGTTGGGCCCCGGACAGCGCGAAACAGGCCCGGCTGGTCGCGGCGGGCTGCGGTTCCACCTGTTCGACACCGTCCACCTGGCGGAGCAGGTCCAGAGCGCCGTCGCGGTCGTCCACGGTGACAAGCAAGCGACGATGAGCGCCGAGGTCGGCCAGGCGGGCGTCGAGGGCCTTGCGGCCGTGCTGGATGATGAGCACCCGGTCGCACACTGCCTGCACCTCCTGGAGGATGTGGGTGGAGATAAGCAGGGTCGCCTCCTGGGCGAGCTCGCGGATGAGGCCGCGCATGTGCTGAATTTGGGTGGGATCGAGACCGTTGGTAGGTTCGTCAAGGATGAGGATCTTGGGTCGATGGAGGATGGCCCTGGCCACCCCGACGCGCTGGCGGTATCCGCGCGACAGAGTCGCGATATCCTGGCCAGCCTTGTCGGTCAGGCCTGTGCGCGCCAGGGCCTCTCGCAGCATGGGCCCGAGGTCCGCATCGCGCACTCCGTGCAGGCTGGCGTGGTAGCCGAGCGCACCGGCCACGGTCATCTCCGGGTAGACCGGGCAGTTTTCCGGCAAGTAGCCAATACGCGCCTGGATAGCGAGGCGGTCCGCGGCCATATCCAGGCCATCGATGCGGATCACACCGCCGGTGGGCTCGAGAAAGCCGGTGAGCATCTTCAGTATGGTGGTCTTGCCGGCGCCGTTGTGGCCGAGCAGGCCGACAATCTCGCCCGAGCCGATAGTGAACGAGACATCGTCCACAGCCTTGAGCGGGCCGTAGCTACGGGTCAGGTGTTCGACGTGGATCATGGTCTTCTCCAAAAGAGCGCCACCCCGACAGGCACCAGGCGGACCAAAAGGCGGCAGGAGACGCGAGCGTCCTGCCCCGCAGACACAGCCAACCGACGCAGTACGGGGATTCAACGGGGTAGATACACAGAGGCATCACGAAACGACAGGGCGGCACAGCAAAAAACATAACCGCGGCGCCCGAGGACAGCTTGCCGCTTACGGTAAGGCGGCACGAACGGATGTCAAGCCGGGCGCCGCTCAGCGGTCGCGCAGGGTCGCGACAAACACCGCTGTAAAGCCAGCAGCGAGCATCAGATGAAAAACGAAAAACAAGTATTGGTGCAGGGAGACGGCCAGGAGCAGGCTGGCCGAGAACACTAAGGCAAGCAGCCCTTCACCGATGGTTCCCAAGGAGATGGGTTTTCGCCGTTGACCGCTGTCCAGGTCACGGCGCCGGCTGCCAACGATGTTGTACTTGGGGGTGCGCTCAAAGGCCGATTTGATTCCCAGATAGCCCTCGAGCACGGCCACTGAATTATGCAGGCTGAGCCCCACGGACATGGTCAGCAGCAGCGGGAAATAGCCGATCAGGGCCAGCACCCGGCGCGCCTCAAGCGGCCGCGGCAAGAGATGGATGTTGGCGTAAAAATAGACCGTGGCCACCCCGACCAAGCCGAGCAAAGACACACTCAGCCAGCGTTGGTCAATGCCGGCCGAGCCGATAAAGGGCAAAAGAGCGACGCTGGTCAGGGAGAGCAGGAAAACGGCCAGGAAAATCGAGCTGTTGAGCAGGTGGGCGACCGCATGCAGCTTGCTGGCCGGCCGCAGTCCGCTCTGGAGGATTACTGGTACCAGCCGCCGGGCGTTTTCGGCGCCGCCCTTCATCCAGCGGAACTGCTGCGACTTGATGCCGTTCATCTCCACCGGCAGCTCGGCCGGGGCCTCGACCTCCTCCAGGTAGACGATCTGCCAGTCGCGCAATTGCGCCCGGAAGCTCAGGTCCAGGTCCTCGGTCAGGGTGTCAGACCGCCAGCCGCCAGCCTCATCGATCGCCTGCCTGCGCCAGATGCCTGCTGTGCCGTTGAACTGGAGGAAGTGGCGGCCCGCCTTACGGCCCGCCTGCTCAATGGTGAAATGGACGTTGAGCTGCAGGGCCTGCAGATTGGTGAACAAGGAGTAGTCGTCGTTCAGGTGGGTCCAACGGGTCTGCACCACGCCAACCTGCCTATCCTGGAAATAGGGCACAGTGGCGCGCAGGAAGTTCGGGTCGGGCAGGAAGTCGGCGTCAAAGATGGCGACGAACTCGCCTCTAGCCTGGAGCAGCCCCTCGGCGAGGGCTCCGGCCTTATAGCCGGTGCGATCAGTGCGATGCAGCACCTGGATGTCGAGGCCATGTTCGCGGTGATAGACGGCGCGCTGTTCACAGAGTTCGGTGGTCTGGTCAGTGGAGTCATCGAGCACCTGAACCTCGAACCGATCGCGCGGGTAGCGCATGCGGGCGATGTTGTCGAGGAGCCGCTCGGCCACGTAGGCTTCGTTATAGAGCGGCAGCTGGACAGTGACAAAGGGAAGCTGCCCCTCGTCCAGGGGCGGCGGTGGCGCAACCCTCTTTCGGCCCAGGTAGTGAAACAGCAGGTTCAGCTGCAGCAGATTGTAAGAGAGAATGACCGCGAGGAAGAAACCATACAGGCCGAACAGGAAGATGATCAAGGTGGCGTCCCGGTGAGAGGGTCGGTGCACAGCGCAAGGGGCCGACCGGCCCGCGCGCCGGGGAATGTACAAAAGCGGCGCGCGCCTGTCAATGGTCGCGATGGTGGCAGGCGTTTGTCCAGGGGGCGAAGACCGGGCACGAGATGTGGCCCG
>JAVEYP010000380.1:0-3051 GCA_034003445.1 Desulfobulbus sp. | reverse complement strand
GTCCGGGTTATAGGGCAGTTCGACCACCTCGCCCGAGCGCAGGGCAAGCAGGCGGCGGATGGTCATGGGGATCAGGCCGGATCGGGCCGCCACCTCGCATTCCATGGCCACCACCTCGCGGGCGAACAGTCGGGCCCAGCCCCGGGCCGCGGTCTGACCAACGTGCACCAGGCCACGGAACTTCTCGCGCAGCGGTTCAAAACTCAGGTAGGGCACGATGCAGCGCATCTGGCCGGCGTCCTCGCCGCCGAGGCGGAGGCCGAACCGGCAGACAAGCACCTCGGCCCTAGGCTCAACAATGTTCACCATGCGAAAATTGTTCTCCACCCGGGTGAGGCCGATCTGTAACTCGACCACCGGGCGCATCGCCCGCTCCAGTTCGCTGCACAGCATGGTCATGGTGGTCTTGAGAATGGACATCTCAATGGTGGTGAGATGGCGCTCTAAGGCAGGCGAATCGCCGGAGCGGGCAGCGCCGAGCATGAGTTCGAGCAGGCTGAAGGCTAGGCGAGTGTCGAAATGGAACAGGCAGCCGGACTTGAGCGGTGCCATGGTGTAGATGCCCACTGCTCCCTGGTGCTCCAGGTTTTCCAGGCTCTGCTGGAAGGTGCTGGCAAGGATCTCCTCGCGGGCCACGGTGAACGTGCGCTGCAGGGTGTTGGTCAGACTGATGCCGACATTGCGGGCAAAGGTGTCGAGGACGATGTCGAAGTTGGGCAGCCGGCTCTCGCCGTTCTCGTGGCCCTGTTCAAAGGTATGCACCAGGTCGATGGCGCGCGTTGGGCGCGCGAGGCTGGGCCGGGCCGGCCTTCCCTTGGCCGGCGTCTCCACTGCGATCCGCCCCGCCTTGACGGCGGCGAGTAGGTCGGCGATTTCCTCCCGGTTGAGAATCGGTTCCATGGGTTACTGGACCACGAAGTCGGTGAGGTAGACGTTGTTCACCTTGCCTGTCTTGAGAAACGAGTTGATCCTGCTTTTTATCTCGGCCTTGACCTGATTCTTCCCCTGGATGTCCTGCAGTTCCTCGTAGGTCTTGTTGCCGATGAGCAGGAGGATGGCGTCGCGGATCTGCGGCATGCGTTTGTTCACCTCGTCGAGTGTCGCCTCTCGATCCAGTTCCAGCGACATTGAGGCCTTGACGTAGTGGGATACGTCCTGGCTGATGATGTTGACCACGAATTCCTTGATCTCCACCATGGGGCCGATCTGGGTTCCTTCGGCCACCGTTCTGGCAATGGCCGAAGCCTTACTCTCGGCCACTGTCGCGGCCTCTTCGGCCTTTTTGAAGGCGAGAAAGTACCAGGCAGCGCCGCCCGCTGTCATGAGCAGGACGAGCACTGCCACCAGAATGAGGATGAGCTTTTTTTTGCCGCTGCCGCCCGTCGTGTCCGGCCTGTTCGTTTCCTTGTCCGCCATAATGATGCCTTGCGTTGTCTAGAAGGGGAGAGGGGTGGAGGGGCTGCCGCTCACCGCGACCGGTCGGTCGCTGCGCAGGATAAAGTCGACCCGCCGGTTGCGCCCACGGTTCTCCTTGCTGGTGTTGGCTGCCACTGGCCGGGTTTCGCCGTATCCGGCGGCGGCCATGCGGTCGAGAGAGAACAGGCCGCCACGGTGATAAAAAGCCATGACGGCCACCGCCCGCTCGACGGAAAGATCCCAATTCGACCGCTGACCCGGGGCCATGGGCACGATATCGCTGTGGCCCTCGATACGCAGGGTCATGGGCAGGGGCCGGACGATATCGGCGATCTTGCGGAGCAGTGGATAGGAGGACGGGTTGAGGGTCGCTTGGCCGTTATCGAAGAGCACGGAGTCGGCAATGCGCAGGATGATTGAGTCATTATCCCGCTGGATGGCCTCAATCTGCGTGTCGAGCCGGGTCATTTTCAGGTCGGTCTCAATGCGTTTGAAGTACTGGACCGCGGCCTGGCGAGGGATGGGCGTGAATTCGGCCGTGGGCGGTGAGGGGATGATCGGGATGCTGTAGTCCACCGGCGCTGCCGTGGTGCGCCAGCCAAAGGCGCTTTCGATGGAGGTCTTGGCCTGGACGAACTTGGTGGGGTCCATGCTCGCCATGGTGAGTAGGAGCACAAAAAAGGTGAGCAGCAGGGTCACCAGATCACTGTAGGTCGCCATCCACATTGGTAGTCCCGGAGGCGGGCATTCAGGTTCCCTGGCCATGTTCGTCCTCCTATTTTTTGAACACTGACTCCCGCTTGCGCGGGGCAATGTAGGTGTGTAATTTTTGTTCCATGATGCGCGGGTTCTCTCCCGAGAGAATGGATTCCATGCCCTCGGTGATCACTGTTTTTTGCAGGATCTCTGTCTTCGAACGAGTCCTCAGCTTGCCGGCCATGGGGATGAACAGCACGTTACCGAGGACCGCGCCGTAGAAGGTGGTGAGTAGGGCCACGGCCATGGCCGGACCGATAGCGGCTGGGTCGCTCATATTTTGCAACATCTGCACCAGGCCGATAAGGGTGCCGACCATGCCCATGGCCGGGGCGATGGCGCCCATGGTGTCGAGGATCTGGGCGCCATTGCTGTGGCGGGCGGCGATGTTGTCGATATCGGTCTGCAGCATGATCTTCAGGTCCGCAGGCTCCTGGCCGTCCACCGCCATCTCCAGTGCCTTGACCAGGAATTGGTCCTCGACCTGGTCGATGGATTCCTGCAGGCTGAGGATACCTCCCTTGCGGGCCTTGACAGCGAATTCCATCATCTGGGCAATAAGTTTGTTCGTGTCGGTCTCGCGGATGAGGACGGTTTTTTTGAAGATCGCGAGGGTGCCGATGACATCGATGAACGGATAGCTGATCAGGGTCACGCCCGCGGTGCCGCCGAACACGATGGCAATGGAGGGGGTGTCGATGAACAGGCTCAGTGGCCCGCCCATGAGGATGGCCCAGATCATCAGGCCAAAGGAAACGACGATCCCTATTATGGTGGCAATATCCACGCTTCATCTCGTTGAAAAAACAGCCGATTAAAGTTGGCCGGGCGGAAAGGTCCGACCGTACAAAGGTACCAGCATTCGTCAGCCTGACAACA
>JAVEYP010000379.1:0-3054 GCA_034003445.1 Desulfobulbus sp. | reverse complement strand
ACCTGCGCCTTGGGCGCGCTGTATGCTGGTGCGGAGACGGCACAGCAGGAGACGCTAGCCGCTTATGGTCACCACATCGGCACCGCCTTCCAGGTGGTCGACGATCTGCTGGATTTTCTCGGCGATGAACAATCCACGGGGAAAAAGACCGGGAACGATTTTATTGAAGGGAAGGTCACCCTGCCCCTGCTGCATGCGCTCTCTCGAGCCGACGAAAACAAGCGCCGGGAAATGGAACTCTTGGTGCTCGGTGACCGCACCCAACCGGAAGCCTACAATCGCCTAAGGACGCTGATCGAGCGGTTCGATGGCTTTACCACCGCGGCCCGCACGGCCCAGCAACTGATACAGCAGGCCACCGCGTACCTCGATGTTCTGCCCAAGCATAATGTCGCTGCACGGGAAAACGGCGTGCTGCTCAAAGAACTGGCAGCCTACCTCCTCACTAGAACAAAGTAGTCGCCTCGCGTGTCCTTGCCTCCGGCCGCACAGCCGCCGTCGGAGTGGTGCCCGCTCTCCTTGCCGCGCCGCCTCTCCTGCTCAGAGGGGAGCCGTCGCCCCCCCACAAAAAAAACATCTCGCGCCCGAGCGAGACTTCACTGTGCAGCCCGCGCAGCGACCGGCGGCCGAGGTCAGAACCATCGACCCCATAATCGTTTTTGAAGAACCTGAGACAGCAAGCGAGCAGGAACGGGCTGCCACGGTCCTGCCCGCCCCGCAGGACGCAGTCCGGACCGATCTTGGTAAGCCAGTTCGGCCCAAGGTCGCCATCATTATCGACGACATGGGTCATCACCTGCAGGTAGAAAATCAACTGCTGGCACTGGAGATCAACCTGACCTTTTCCTTTCTTCCCGATGCCCCGTTCACCGGACTGCAGGCAGCGGCAGAGTTTGGTAAGGGACGGGGAATTCTGGTCCCTCTGCCCATGGAACCCCCCAGTGCGACTTAGAATCCAGGCAAAAACGCCCTGTACGTTCGGGATCCGCCAGATATCCTCCGCCAGAAGACGGCTCGGATGGCCGCCACCGTACCGCAAGCAACCGGTGCCAACAACCACATGGGATCACGATTCACTGTGGATGCGGCAGCCATGCGAGTGGTACTCGCCACCCTCATGGAACATTCCCTCTCTTTCGTCGATTCTTTTACTGCCCGCAGGTCGCAGAGGTTGGCGACGGCGCGGCAACTCGGAATGCGCCGTCAGCGCGACGGCATATCTTTCTGGACACCGTGCAAGACACCGAAATGATTTACCAGCAGATTGCAGAACTCGTGACCCTTGCACAAAAAAAAGGCGCCGCCATCGCTCATCCGAACAGGGCCACCCTCAAAGCCCTGACCGAATGCGAGGAGGAGACTGCTCACCGCGGTCGAGATTGTCAGCGCTCGTCAACTCGTCGACTGACGGCGGCCAAAGGCCACCAACCCGATAAGACTGCAACGTCCGCACGAACGGAACGTCACGATTGCCCTCAAACAACAAAATCTGGGACGAGGAAGCTGATATGCTCCTCTTCGCACCCCATTTCCTCCACAGAACAGGCGCCATGGAGCCGGAGCCAGTCAACCACCTCCACCACCAGATGCTCCGGCGCCGAGGCACCGGCACCGATCCCCACTCGCTTTACGCCTTCAAGCCAGCGCGGATCAATCTCGTTTGAATCATCGATGAGATACGCCCGCCTCTGTCGCGATTCTGCCACCTCGCGCAACCGGTTGGAGTTGGAGCTATTCTTGGAGCCGACAATGAGTACCAGATCGACTTGGTCGGCGAGTCGCCGCACGGAGAGTTGCCGGTTCGTTGTGGCATAGCAGATATCGGTTCGCTCCGGTTCGGCGACGGCGGGGAAACGGCGACGGATGGCCTCGACCATCCCCTTGGTATCATCGACACTCAAGGTGGTCTGCGTCACATACCCGATTCTGCTCGGGTTCGCGGTCTGTAAACTCGCGACCTCCGAAGGTTTGGAAACTAGGTGCACCGGGCCCTCTGCCTGCCCACAGGTGCCCTCGACCTCTGGATGGCCCTTGTGCCCGATGACGATCACATCGTGCCCCCTGCGATGCAGGCTGATCATCCGCCGGTGCACCTTGGACACCAGCGGACAGGTAGCGTCGATGGTCCGCAATCCAAGGGCGTTGGCCTGGTCCGCGACGGCCCGTGACACGCCGTGAGCGCTGAAAATAGCCACTGCACCGGCTGGAATTTCCTCCAGTTCCTCGACAAAAACCGCCCCACGCCCTCGCAGCGCATCAAGCACATGGGTATTGTGCACAATTTCGTGCAGAACATAAACGGGCGGCGCATATCGGGCGAGCGCCTGGTTGACAATCGTAATGGCCCGGTTGACACCGGCGCAGAAACCTCGTGGCCGGGCGAGAAGGACATCCATAGCCGCCACCATTCTCCTTACTCTTCAGTCTTTTTCAAGGCATCGCTGATGGCCAGCGGGTAGGGATGGTGCTTACGCAGAAACACGGGCATGCTGTTCCGAGTTTCGCGGGCAGTGTCCATCGAGTCATAAATACCGTAAAAAACGAAAAAAGTCGGCGGCAGACTTTTTTTACGCAAGATATAGAATTGCTCGTGCAGTTTGTAATAATCGTCTTGCATCAGCATTCTGGTGATGCTGGCCTGCGCCTGCTCCGAGGTCAACGTTAGGAGTTGAATGGTGTACAAGCCCCGATAGGCCCCGGCGAGCCAGGTAGCGCTCGCCCCTCGTCGATCACGAAACAGTTTATCACCATCTCGTTGCGCTTCCTGCGGGGTCAGGGCTGGCCGAGACAGCACCGACTCGGACGTCTCCGGCCCAGCCATGGATTGGGCATCTTGCGACACTACACCGTCTTCGCTCCGCAATGGGCCGACTGGCGCGGTGCCATCACTCTCGGTGGGCGTTTGGGCAGGAGATGGTACGGATTGTGGTGGCGGAATCACCTGGATTGCGGGCTCCGATCGCGCACCTTCGGACGTCTTTTCTTCATTCCCGCCACTAAGGAGAATACCGATAACCAGCACCAGAACTGCGGCGGCGACAAGACCTCCAGCAA
>JAVEYP010000378.1:0-3065 GCA_034003445.1 Desulfobulbus sp. | reverse complement strand
ACGCTCTTCCGATCTGGCCGGCATTTCCTCCGGGTCATAGACATACATCTGGCCATACTCTGCTTTGCCTTCCCGGTTACACCGCCCTGCCGCTTGCGCGATGGAATCAAGTCCAGCCATGGCCCGGTAGACCACGGGAAAATCGAGATCAACCCCGGCTTCCACCAGAGAGGTGGCCACCAGTCGGCAGGGCAATCCCTCGGTCAACCGTTGCCGGATGGCCGACAGCACGCGCAGCCTATGTTCCGGGTACATGTTCGTTGAGAGGTGAAAGCTGCCCTCTGTGTTCAGCAGTTGGCTCACCACCTGCTGCGCGTGATTTTTGGTCGAAACGATGCACATGACCTGCGAGTGACTGTCGAGGCGGAGAGCTAGTTCCGCCGTGGTCAATGTGCCCAGGAAAACAACCTGGACCCGTTTAAGGGCTGTATACAAACCAGGCGGGTCGGCAACGAGTTCCATGGCCTGTGGAAGCGCCAGAGATTGCAGCTTGATGTCTTGCAAAGCGGGCTGAGTGGCTGTACACAGCACCACCGTGCACCGATAGCGAAGGACCAATTCGCGCAAGACAAGCAGGCAAGGTCCGAGATATTCCGTGGGAATGGCTTGGGCTTCATCGAGCACAATCACACTGCCGGCTATGTTATGCAATTTGCGGCAACGGGAAGGCGTATTACTATATAAGGATTCAAAAAATTGCACGTTGGTGGTGACCACCACCGGGGCGTCCCAGTTCTCCGCAGCCAAGCTACGCCACTTGGCCTTGGTGTAGTCGTCCTTGTCTTCCCGGGTACGATAGTTACAATGGTGCTCCAGCACATTGGTCTCGCCGAGAGCCTGACGAAAAACCTCCGCATTCTGCTCGATAATGGAGGTGAAGGGGATGGCATAGATAACCCGGACAAGGTCGTGCGCTACGGCGTGTTCGAGGGCAAACGCCAGGGAGGAAAGGGTCTTGCCACCGCCGGTGGGCACGGTCAAGGTATAAAATCCTTGCGGCCCTCGGGCCTGGGCAAGGCATCCGGCCAGTACCTGTTGGCGGGCGTCATTGACGGCCCCCGGTTTCGCGTGCTCCTGTTTTTGGGTAATAAAGACCTGCAACGCTGTCCGCAGATGACGAACATCATTTGGTTGCACAACAGCGCGCTGAGCCGACCTCTCAGTAGCACAGAAGGCTTCGGTATCGAGAAAATCGGCATCGACCAAACAGGAATAGAGCATCCGCGTGAAGAAGGACAAACTGAACATGGCCCAGTCTTTTTCCAGTTGAAAAGGGAAGGCCAGCGGCTGGATGGCCTCGATATCCGGCGAGAGTTCGACCACCTCTGTTTCTTTACGCAACCGATGATGCAGTTGCCCCTCCTGAACCCCTCCATCCGGCAGCCCACCGTGATGCCCGCAGATCACATAAGCCAACAGCATGCCAAGAGACCCGCAGCGCTCATTCGCTAATTTGGCCCCAAAAGTCGCGTGATCAACGCGAATACTTTTACCCTCCAACCTAGCAGCGAAAGCCGCGCAAGCCTTGCCTATGTCGTGGAGCGAGCCAACACAATACCCCCATTGCTCCGCCTTAAACGCCGCAGCAAATTTTTCTGCCAATGTTGCCACATTCTGCAGATGTTCAGAAAGCGTTTGCCAGTCTGATTTATCCTTTGATTCAGTGGAATGCGCGTAATATTGCATGGGGGTCTACCGCGAGCTATGCGGAAGGCACGACTACAGCCGTGGACCTCTTCCGCTTGGAAATAAATTTCACTTATTTAGGATGCTCAATTATCCTAGCACACCGATCAACTATCTACTCAAGGTTATAAACAATCCACGCCCGCGGATGAGGCGATGAAACGCCGTCAGAACGACGGCGCGAGAATCACGGGCTGGTTGAGGCTCGACACTTCCGTGCGGAAAATATTTTTTAAATATCCGGAGAAAAAAGACTGCCAGCTCATGGTCGCGCTAGAAAGGCCAAATTCAGCGACTCAGCGACGGCAGGAGTAGGAATTGGAGTTGGCCATCAGCCCTGCCCTGATCCCTTGGCAGGAATTTTTTTGTGCGAATTAGGCTGGCGGGCTGGTGGATCGGAGACGAAGGATTTTTTCAGCAGGTAGCACGGCGGTAGCACCAAAGAAATAGGGAGCCACAGCTTGCTGCTGTAACTCCCTATTTTTAATGGAGCCCGTACCCAGACTTGAACCGGAAACCTACTGATTACTAATCAGCCGCTCTACCAAACTGAGCTATATCGGCTACGGAGGCGGAAACGCCTTAACTAACCGTTATCTTAGATTTTATTCAAAAGAAATCAAAAGAATTCACCTGTCTCGCCTGTTGACCATCTTGCCACATTCTCCTTTTTCTGTCTACACAGTGCCTACATTTCCTTGATCTCGAAAACCTCCGCTGGTATCCTATTTACACGCCAAACAGCGCAAGCCCGGCGCTAAGGCAATACCAGAACGACAAAAACCATCGGAGGCAAAATGAAAACCAAGATCACGCAGAAGCTTCTTAACGAGTACCACGAGGTTCAGCAGCCCGAGACGATCTTTATCCGAGACGCAACCCTTCAAGGCTTCGCTATCCGAGTGACCAAGAACGGCACGATAGCGTTCATCACCGAAGGCAGAATCAAGGACGGCAAGAACAAGCGCATAACGATAGGCAAGTACCCCGTGTTCTCGATCCAAGACGCCAAGGCCAAAGCTACGCAGCACCTCCAGCTTATGCGCCAGGGTATCGACCCGGAAGAACACCTAACCCTGCTCGCCAAGGAACGCCACGAGAAAGCCGTTCTAGAAAAAGCCCTCGATGAAAGCTTGGGAAACATCCTTGAATCCTTCTTCAAGACAAGACCACTCAAGCCCAAAACCCTCAAAGACTATCGAAACACCATAAACCTATATTTCAAAGACTGGCTCACAAGACCCATAAGGGATATCAGCCGCCAAGATATCGAAAAGCGATTCTTCAAAATCAAGGAATCCGCCGGAAGAAACGGCACCCAAGAGAACGGCAAGGCAAGCGCAGCCAAGGCAATGAGAATTCTCAGCTCCGTTATGAAT
>JAVEYP010000377.1:0-3075 GCA_034003445.1 Desulfobulbus sp. | reverse complement strand
TGCGTCGGCGAAAAGCTCCAGAAAATGGGCGTCAAAGTCAACTGGGAGAATATCGGTGATCCCATTGCCAAGGGTGAACAGGTGCCCGACTGGATGAAGGAGATCGTCGCCGAAGCCGTGTACGAGGACGCCACCTACGGTTACAGCCCGACCCGGGGGCTGCAGGAGACGCGCGACTACGTGGCCGCCTGCACGAATAGGCGTGGTGGGGTACAGATCGATGCGGACGACATTATCTTCTTCAACGGCCTGGGCGACGCCATCTCCAAGGTGTACGGTTTTCTCAAACCCACTGCTCGGGTGATCGTGCCCACGCCGAGCTACACCACGCACAGCTCGGCTGAGGCCGCCCACGCCGGCGACCAGCCGGTGACCTACATCCTCGACCCCAACCACCTCTGGTATCCGGACATCGAGGACATCGAGAACCACATTAAGTACAATCCGGCAGTGGCCGGTATCCTCATCATCAACCCGGACAATCCGACCGGCGCGGTCTACCCGGCCGACGTCATGCGGGCCATTGTCGAAATCTGCGAGAAGAACGACCTGTTCATCATCTGTGACGAGATCTACCAGAAAATGACCTACAACGGCACTGTGAGCGCGCCGCTGTGTACAGTGATCGGCGACCGCGTGCCGGCAATCTGCATGCGCGGCATCTCCAAGGAGATGCCCTGGCCGGGCAGTCGCTGCGGCTGGATCGAGGTGTACAACCGCCGCCGCGACCCGATGTTTGCCACCTACGTGGAGTCGATCCTGAACGCCAAGATGCTCGAGGTCTGCTCGACCACCCTGCCGCAGGCTGTGCTGCCACGAATCAAGGAGCATCCCTTGTACCAGGTGCATCTCAAGAATCGTATTAAGCGCTACGAGCGCTACTCTAACCTGGCCTACGACATCCTCAAGAACGTCAAGGGACTGCTCGTCAACCGCACCAATGGGGCCTTTTATATGAGCGCGGTGTTCGAGCAGGGTGTGCTCAATCACCAGCAGAGTCTGCCCATTGCCAGCGACGAGGTGCGCGAGACCGTGGAACGACTGGTCTCCGGTTCCAACGTCCAGCCGGACAAGCGGTTCGTCTATTACTTGCTGGGGGCCACTGGCATTTGCGTGGTGCCGTTGTCCTCCTTCGCCACCGAGCTGCAGGGCTTCCGCATCACGCTCCTGGAAAAACACGAGGAGGAATTCGTAAAGATATTCCACACCATTGTTGCGAGCATCAACCGCTACATCAGTTCCAACCAGACCTGCAGCCGCTGCACCTAAGGCCCCGCGCCCAGTGTGCGCTTCCCCCTTGTCCCCGCGAGGCCGTTTGTGGTCTCCGGGGGTTTTTTTTGTCCTGGCGACTCTGTCACCCGCCTGCGCGGGCTGGATTTAACCGGTGCGACCTCCCTTGACACGCTATTTTGCCCTGCTTATTGTTTGCAGCAGATTTTTCCGGCCCTGGCATCCCAGCGCGACTTGGACATCAATGAGAGTTCAGAAGAAGAGAGCCGCGGCCCCCACCATACACGCACAAGGAGACAGTCGGTGACAGATGAGGCTAAGGATCGGCAGACCGTGGAGGTTGAAGGATCAGTGGGAAACAGTACCGACACGAGCGATGCGGAATTTGTGACAACGGAGACCTCTCCAGGACCGGAGGCCTTGCAGGAACAGCTGGAAGAAAGTTGTGACCGCCTTATGCGCCTGGCTGCCGAGTTTGAAAATTACAAGAAGCGCATGGAACGGGAACGGTCACGGTTTCTCAAGTATGCCGGTGAGAACATCTTGCTGGACCTGTTGACCACCGTGGACAACATCGACCGCGCCGTAGAGCAGGGCAACGTCGTCGCCGCTGATGACGGTAAGAAGCTGATGGCCATGATCGAGGGGTTGGAGCTGACTCGCAAGGGGCTTCTCACCACCATGGAGCGTTACGGCGTCGAACCGCTGGAGTCTATTGGCCAGCCCTTCAACCCGGACGAGCACGACGCCATGGTCATGGAGCCCAGCAACGAGGTGCCGGCCAATCACGTGCTTCAAGAGTTTGCCAAGGGCTACAGATTTAAGGACCGGGTGCTGCGTCACGCTCGGGTGGTGGTCTCAAGCGGTCCGGCGGGGGCCTGCTGAGGGGAATGACGCTCGGTCATAGGGAAAGAGAAAGATTTACAGGTTTGTTAACCGAATTCATAGTCAAGACAGAAAGGAGAAAAAATCATGGGGAAAATAATAGGCATTGACCTGGGCACAACCAATTCGTGTGTGGCCATTATGGAAGGCGGTGACCCCAAGGTCATCGAAAACTCCGAAGGGAACCGGACCACGCCGTCCATCGTCGCCTTTACCGACAGTGGTGAACGCCTGGTCGGACAGATCGCCAAACGCCAGGCAGTCACCAACCCGACCAAGACCCTGTTCGCCATCAAGCGGCTCATTGGCCGCAAGTTTAGCGACGCGGAGGTGAAAAAGTCGATCGATATCAGCCCGTTTACCTTGGTCGAAGGCCCGGGTGGTGACGCCGTGGTCGAGGTGGACGGTAAGACCTACTCTGCGGCTGAGATTTCGGCCATGATCCTCGGCAAGATGAAGCAGACCGCTGAGGAGTATCTGGGCGAGGCAGTGACTGATGCGGTGGTGACTGTGCCGGCCTACTTCAACGACGCTCAGCGTCAGGCCACCAAGGACGCGGGCAAGATTGCCGGCCTGAACGTGCAGCGCATCATCAACGAGCCGACCGCTGCCTCGCTGGCATATGGCCTGGACAAGAAGGGCGAGGAGAAGATTGCCGTATTTGACCTGGGCGGCGGCACCTTCGACGTCTCCATCCTGGAGATCGGCGATGGCGTGTTTGAAGTCAAGTCCACGAATGGGGACACGTTTCTCGGCGGTGAGGACTTTGACATGCGCATCGTCAACTGGCTGGCCGACGAGTTCAAACGCGATCAGGGTGTTGACCTGCGCAACGATAAGATGGCCCTGCAGCGACTCAAAGAAGAGGCAGAAAAAGCCAAGAAAGAGCTGTCCACGGCTATGGAGACAGATATCAACCTGCCCTTCATTACTGCCGATGCCAGCGGTCCCAAACATCTC
>JAVEYP010000376.1:0-3079 GCA_034003445.1 Desulfobulbus sp. | reverse complement strand
TTGCAGGTCGCTGGTCGTCGGGCAACGATAGAGCGCCTTGGCCACGAACGCGCGGGCTAAAGATTGGCGATCAAGAGGTTTGCGACCGGGATACCGACACCAACCGCTTTTCCTGCTTAGTAAGCAGCGTTGGCAAACATTCGTTCAGATGGGGAAACAGACTTCTTTGGACACGCCCCATCAACCATGCTCTTTTTTCCGTGAGCTTCATGGTGTTCTCCCTGGCTCTGTTTTGCTGGATACAAAACTTTACCAAGAAACCCCATTAAATTTAATTATTTCATATTGTTATATTGATACTGTCCTGTGACAGAATCTCTCGGTCGTCGGTAGTTCTCGTCATTTTGCAAAAGGCTCAAGATGACTGGAAATACCATCAGCTATGCAGGTTCAGCCATCGAGTCACTCAACCGCTACCAGCCACCCACTCTTGAACAAGGGCTGCTGCGCATAAGTACCATGCAGGAATTGGAGCAGTATCTTCCCCTCGTCCGCCAGATTTTCTGGCAGGCAACAAGAAGGGTCATCCATGGTGAGTCGGTGCCAGCTGCGGAGAAGCTGGTATCGCTCTTTGAACCGCCACCGGCATCATCAGGAAGGACCGGCGTGACACCTATTATGGCCACAAAATTTGTATCACCGGTGGCGCCTCCAACCTAATCCTCGATTTTCAGGCCCTCTCCGGCAACCCGGCAGGTGCAACCCTCTGCCCGACCATGCTCGAACGGCAAGAGGAAATCTACGGTCGGCCATCGCTCAAGGTTGCCCTGGATGGTGGCTTTGCCTCCAAGGAGAGTTTGAGCGCCGCCAAGAAGCAAGGTGTTCGCGATGTCTTTTTTCCAAAGGCCGAGGGCTCGACGGAGAAGATATGTGTCGTGGCAGGTTTGTTTACATAGCCCTGCGTATGTTTCGCGCTGGCATTGAATCCGGTATCTCCTGGCTCGAAAGAGCCTTTGGTCTGGATCGATGTTTCTGGACGGGCACTAGCTGGCGAGGGCCGAGGATCCTTGGCTGTGACTTCCCAAAAATCAACGAATTCCAGAAATAGGGCGTCCTGGACAGGGGGAAGGGGTAATAGCGTATACTTAGCTGTCGGACAGCGCCACGATCAGCACCGCGCCCTACGTCACTTGGGGCAGAAAAATAGTAAAAATGCTGTGTGGTTGCGAAGGGGTTATAGATGGGTAACCGGGGCGTACGGTTGGCCGGTTAATACTTCAGGGCAACGGTCTGGTTGTGCTCGATATACTCCACGATGCCAGCAACGATCTGCTCCGCAATTCGGTCCAGGTAGCTTTCCTCACGCAACAGCTCGGCCTCCTTAGGGTTGGTAATGAACGAAATTTCCGCGAGAATGGCGGGCATCTCCGCACCGATGAGCACATAGAGCGGGGCTTGTTTGACGCCGAGATTACGCGAATTGTACTGTTTATTCATGCCAGTAGCGAGGTTAGCCTGGACAAAGCGGGCGAGCCGCGAGGATTCGTCGATTTTCGAGTTTCTCATCAGGTCGGTGAGAATCCCCTGGAGTTCACTGATGTTATGCGTGGAGGTGGCGTTTTCCAGGGCCGCAACCCGCATGGCCTCAGCATTGGTGGCTAGATTGAGGAAATAGGTCTCGACACCGCCGATAGTTTTGTCTGGGTGCGCATTGACGTGAATGGAGATGAAAAGGTCGCCGTTCAGCGTGTTGGCGATGGCGGTGCGTTCCTCGAGGGGCAGGTAAACGTCCTTGCTCCTGGTCAAGGCCACCTCGTATCGTTGAGTCTTTTCCAGAATTTTCGCTACTTTTTGAGCCACTTTAAGGACGATGTCCTTTTCCTTCAGGCCGAAGGCCATTGCCCCGGGGTCGCTGCCGCCGTGTCCGGGGTCGATGACTATCTTGCGGACTCCCAGGCCGAGCTGCTGGGCCAGGGACAGTTCGCCTTTTCCGGACGGTGCTACCCGCGGCATGCTTACCAACCCGAAGGATGTTTTTTTCTGCTTGGAGAGGACGATGATTGTTTGATCGTTTTTTGCCTTGGGTTGGGCGACCATGGTTCTCACTGCAGGAGAAGGGGGCCTCGAGACGTTAGCATCGCTCTCCTGTTGCGCAACTCGGACCGGGGCCCGCCGGCTGCCGTGAACGTCGATAACCACCCGGAACGGATCGTTCAGGCTAAACACTTTATAGTCGGAAAGCGAATTAATATCGAGGACGACCCGTACCGTGTCACTGCTGAACTGGGCTAACCTCGACTGTTTGAGCAGGCCGTTATCTATGGGAATTGGGTTGCGGAATTCCGGCGGAATATAGCTTTGCGAAAAATCGAGGAAGAGCCGTCTTGACTGATCACCGGTTTTTTCAAGCAATGTAGGCGCATAATCCACGGGGGCGGATGCCTCGATGACAATGCGCGTGTAGTTAGCGGATGACCAGTGTTTGATTGGGGTAATTTGCGCCAGATTGGATGGTGGCAACCCGGTGTCTGTGGTGGACAGTGAAACTGCAGCAGGAATGGTAGCGGCTTTTTGGACCTGTATGACGGCGGGCGTAGCGGCAATGGGCTCCAACGGCCTACGCAACCGGGCTAGCGCCTTGGTGTACTGGTCGCCCTTAGGGTATTTTTGAATGATCTTGCGAAGAACAGCTTTGGCTTCGTTCTCCTTGCCCGCGCGAAGGTGCAGGCACTCAGCGACAGAAAACAAGGCGTCGTCAGCGATCGAGTTGACCGGGTAGAAAGAGGCCAGATCGTTAAACGCCGCGATGGCATTTTCGAGGTCGATCGGGACATGAAAGCGCTCGTACATCTGCTGGTAGAGTTTTCCCAGCATGTAGAGGCTCGACGGGCCGAGGGGGCCGTTTTTCTGTGCTAGGTGAATCTTGCGGAAATTTCTGGCGCCCTGCAACCAGTTGCCGCGCCCCCTCCCCAGTGCACTGTCCTGTTTGAGCCGGACGAAATAGTCCTTGGCCTCTTTATATTGGTGCTCGAACGACTTCTGGCCGAACGAGGCGAGCGCCACGGGCACTGCTTCCGCCCGCAGCGCCTGTGACAGTCCGGCAAGGGACATCCATCCGGTCAGCAGTAAGGCCAGCCAG
>JAVEYP010000375.1:0-3085 GCA_034003445.1 Desulfobulbus sp. | reverse complement strand
ACACCACGCTTTTGCGGGCCTCAGCGACGAGGCCACAAAACTTCTCCGCAGAGCTGCCACGTCGGGGACGCCGGCGGATCGCCAGCATAATCTTGCCATACTGGCCGAATCATAGCCACCTGAACACGAATGCAGGACGATCCTTGACACCCGCGGACGTGGGGCCCTTGAGAAGAGCCCCTGACCAACAACTCGCTCAGATGGGCGGGGCAATGGTAACGACGATACGCATATCAGTGGTCGCCTTAACCCCGTGCGGATCACGGATGTCGGAGATGAGCATGTCCCCGGTCTTGGCCGCCATGGTCTGGTCGTTGTCGGCGAGAAACAGCCCCTCCCCCTCAATGACAAGGATGCTCAGCTGACCGTCCAGATCGTGGGAATGGATGGGGAACAGGGCCCCGGCCTTGAGGTTAAAATTGAGGATTTTGAAATGCTCAGAATCATGAAGAAGAACAGTCTTCATGCCCAGCTGATTGAACTCCCGCGTCCCGTCCAGCTCTATTTTTCGCATCATCAGCACACCTCCCAGCAGGATTTTCTCTGGTGCCGCCCGCATTCCAGCGGCGGCGCGTCTATTATAACCTTAAGACTCAAAATCATCGCTGGCAATGGACTGACTGTTGCCGCGCACCTTTCTGATGCTGTCAATGAGGGTTCCCAGATCAAGCGGCAGGGGGAGGCAGTCGACCGCGCCCTGTTCCATGCCGCGCACCCCGGCAATGGCTGCCCCACGGCCGAGCAAGAGGATAACCTTGAGCGCCGGGTCTGCGGCGTGCAGCAACCGCATCAGCTCAAGTGCGTGCGTCGGCCGCCCCTGCATGCTTAGAATCGCGACCTCGGGCTGCACAGTGGCCTGCATGGCCAGGGCCTCGTCCGCGTCGCTCGCGGCCGCAGCCTCGTAGCCCCAGGAACGCAGCCGGTCAACGAGCAGCCCGGTGAACTCCGCTTCTCCGCCGCTGATGAGGACGCGCACGCCTGTCATGGTTCGCCGAGCTCACACCCCGGCGCGGGCCGAGTCCAGCACCATGCCTGGCCGCAGTTCCCCGGACAGGACAAGGCTAAGGGCCTCGGCGTGCGCGCCGATCACCCCGTCATACACCCGGATCTTCTTCCACTTGAAAAATCGGTAAAAACTGTCCTCAATGCCACCGCAGACCAGGCAATCGATGTCCTCCTTGACAATCAGATCGCTCAAGTCTTCGGCGCTGCGGTGCGGCAGGATGATGGTCCGCACCTGGCCGTCTAGCCGTCCCGCCTCACCGGTGGCAATGAGCACCTCGGTGGCTTGGTCGAAGCGCGGGGCAACACTGTGATCCTGCACGGTAATGAGTATGTTCATGCACTGCCTCCCTTGTTGCCCGTCTCCGGGGTCAGTCCATGCTGCTTCAGCTTGCGCCACAGGGTGGTCCTCCCCCAGCCAAGGATCACGGCCGCGCGGGAGCGGTTGCCGCGGGTGAGGGTGAGGGTGTTAACGATCAGCTCCCGCTCGATAGTCAGCCAGTCGACCGCGGCAGTGGCGTTCGGCTGCGACGGTGAAACCCCCTCGGCCGGCCGCGATATTTCTGCTGCCGCCGCGCCCGGCTGCGGTGCACGGCCGAGCAGGCTGCTTGGCAGGTGCTCTACGTCGATCTCCCGCTCAGGACAGATGTTCACGCAGTACTCGACGATGTTGCGCAACTCACGGATGTTGCCTGGGAAGGGGTAGGCCATGAGTACTTCCAGGGCCGCAAAGGAGAAGGTACGCGTTTGGCCGCTGGTGCGCGCGGCAAAGGTGCGCAGGAAGTGGTTAACCAGGAAGCGGGTGTCACTGTCTCGCTCGCGCAGCGGCGGCAGGTGCAGGTGGAGCACATTGAGCCGGTAGAACAGGTCCTCGCGAAACAGCCCGGCCGCCACACGATCCTTGAGCGGCCGGTGGGTGGCTGCAATGATGCGCACGTCCACCTGCACCTTCTTTTCACCGCCGAGCGGGAAGAACTCTTGGTCGTCGAGCACAGACAGGAGCTTCACCTGCAGCGGCAGGGGCATGTCGCCAATTTCGGTGAGGAACAGGGTGCCGCCCTGGGCCAAGCGGAACATGCCTGGCTTGTCCTTGACCGCACCGGTAAAGGCGCCCTTGACATAGCCGAACAGCTCGGACTCGAGCAACGACTCGGGCAGGGCACCACAGTTGATCTTAATAAATGGCTTGCCGGCGCGGCTGGAGCGCTGATGAATGGCCTCGGCGATCTTGTCCTTGCCGGTGCCCGTCTCGCCAGTAATGAGCACCGAGGCCTCAGTGCGGGCCATGAGCGGGATGAGATCAAACACCTTCTGCATCTTTGCGCTCTGGCCAATAATGGCGTCCGCGCTGCCGCTGTCCTGGTCCGCCCCTGCCCCCCGAATGGACAGGTCGTCCAGGGTAATGACCAGGCCGGCAGGCTCGTCGCTCTGGCCGTGCAGGGGCGCGAGGGTGAACTGCATGGTCAGGCGGCGACGATCCCGGCCGAGGATGTCGCCCTCGACCACCCGGGCCCGACCGCTCTCCAGTACTTCGCGGAAGATGCGGCCGCGCCCGCCGATGCTCGAACGCAAGACAGAATCCACGTACAGGCCGCAGGCGTCGTCTTGACCCAGACCGGTGAGGGCCTCGAGCCGGCTGTTGACCGCCACCACGCGCAGGTTCCGGTCAACCACCACAACAGGGTGCGGGATGGCGTCGAGCAGGTCTGGCAGGACGATGTCGGCAAAAATGACGGGGGAAACGTTGGGCATGATCGGCTACGGCGAAGGGCAGAGGATACAGCACCCGCCCCCGGTCCGCCAGACCGGGGGCGGGGACAGAACCAGCGCGGTCAGTTGGCCACGGCGGTAAACACTTGCATACCCATCATCGGCCAGACAAAGGCCACAAACACCCAGAGTACGACCATTAGCAGGGCGCTGGCCAAGAGACCATACTTGAAGAATTCACCCGGGGTGAACTGTTTGGAGTTGTAGGCAATGGCGTTTGGTGCCGCACCAATCAGCAGCAGGAAAGGCATACCCGCGACCGCCAGGGCCGAGAAAAGGATGACCTCTCCAGCCACGCCCAGGTAGGGGGCAA
>JAVEYP010000374.1:0-3085 GCA_034003445.1 Desulfobulbus sp. | reverse complement strand
ATGAGCACGGCGACCATGTCCGTGGAGTGGGCGTGCTTGCTCGCCGGTTGCGCCTGCCGGTGTACGCTAATGCTGGAACCTTGCGAGCCTTTGCGGATCGGGCCGGAACGTTGCCCACCTGCCGGGAATTCGGCACGGGCGAGCCGTTTGTTATTGAGGGGCTTAGTCTCCATCCCTTTGCCGTGTCGCACGACACAGCTGACCCGGTCGGCTTCGTGGTCAGCGACGCAACTTCCAGCCTCGGTTACTGTACCGACACCGGCCGCATCACCCGGTTGATCCGCCATCACCTGCAGCGCTGCGGTGCCCTGGTCCTCGAGGCCAACCATGACGTGCAAATGCTTCGTGACGGCCCCTATCCGTTGCCGCTCAAGCAGCGGGTGCTGTCTTCCATGGGCCATCTGGCCAACGCGGAAGCAGTGACCTTTGCTGCGGAATTGACAGCGACGCGCCTCCGCTTGCTGATACTCGCCCACCTCAGCGAGGTCAACAACCACCCGGCCCGAGTCCTCGACGAGGTCGGCCTCCACCTTGGTGACTGGCCCGAGGTCGAGGTATTGCTTGCCGAACAGAACCGGCCTAGCCCGCTTTTGGAGGTGCCTTGAGCCAGCAAATCTCCCTGCCACCCTCGCCTTGAGCTCCGATTTCGGCTTGACCCGGAACCCCGCCGTACAGCTACGGCACCCCCCCCCGAGCGACGACGCTTCTCGCCTCATCTTCTCGGTCCATCCTGTTCACCACTGCGCTGGACGTAGTCTGCACCCGTGTGTAGCTAAGTCTGGGTTCTCGACGAACTGCAGATCAATCTACAATCCGAGGGACTGACCGATTCCAGGATTTTGTCTGCGCGACCCTGTCCTTGGTCGGCTGGGGGTGGTCATCTTGTTGAGCGGCGTCATGGTGAAGACCTTGCTGATCGCAGGCACGCTTTTCTTGCTCTTTTGGTGGAGTCTTGGCGGCTGGCCGCCTAAGTGCACTACATGGACATCCGGTATTGCTAACCTGCGCCGTCGGCGCTCTATCGTTCAAGCCGCCGCCAGCTGGCCGATCAACACGGCTGTTCCTGTCCAGACCAGCCGGGCAGATTCTCACCCCGATCCGGTGGCCTAACACCATAGGCTAGAACATCGCCCGGGTGCAGGAACTGATCTCCCATACCTGCAGCATACTCAGAGGATGCGGCCGCTTGAAATCCGGTTCGCGCTGGACAATGGTACACGGCGCACAGAGCTTACGCCGGACAACGGCCAGCAGCTATAACTGGCGGTGGAGGAGTACGATTGGATGCGCACCCTCGCGTGGCCTGCAGCAGTTAACCGCGCGGATGAAAGCGGCGGTGGGTCGATTTGAGGCGGGAGGTATCGATCTGGGTGTAGATCTGGGTGGTAGCGATGTCGGCATGACCGAGCATCATCTGCACCGCGCGCAGGTCGGCGCCCCCGGCCAGCAGGTGGGTAGCGAAGGAGTGGCGGAGCATGTGGGGGCTGATCGCTTTCATGATACCTGCGGCCAAGGCGATGTCGCCGATGATCTGCCAAAAACGGTTTCTGGTCATGCTGGTGCCCCGGTTAGAAACAAACAGAAAGGGGCTCGACCGTCCTTTAAGGAGCATCGGCCTGCCGCGTTCCAAGTAGTCGGTGACCCGAGCCGCGGCCGCCAAGGAAAACGGCACGACCCGCTCTTTGTTGCCCTTGCCGAGGATGCGTAAATGGCAACTCTGCAGGTTGCAGCCGGTCAGTGGCAGTTGCACCAGTTCGCTGACGCGCAGTCCAGAGCCGTAGAGCAGGTGGAGCATCGTATAGTTGCGGAGGACCAGCGGCGACATAGCCTCCGGTGGGGCGAGCAGAGTGTCAATCTCGGCCTGGTTCAGGGCCTTGGGTAAACTGTGGCCAGTCTTCGGCGTGTCGATTTCGGCGATCGGATTGTCGGCCAGCAGGCCCTGGGCGGTAAGAAAGACGAAGTAGGCGCGCAGGGAGGCCAGCCGGCGGGCATTGGAGCGGGAACTGATGCCCCTTTCGTGGCAGTACCGGAAAAACTGCTCAACCTGCACCCGAGCGATGCGCTCTGGCCGCGGCTGGCAAAGGTCGGTGAGGAAACGTTGCAAGAATTCCAGGTCGGCGCGGTAGGCGGCCACGGTGTTGGCGGCCAGCCGGCGCTGGATGGTCAGGTACTGCAGGAAAAAATGCAGGTTGTCGGTGTAATCGGCGAGTAACAGGGGTGTGCGATAGTTGATGCGGGAGCGGGCAAGAGAACGCCCCGACGGCTGGGCCGTCGGGGCGAAAGATTCACGTCCGGGATCTCATCCGGTTGAACTTCCGAAGTTTACGCAGGGCCTCAGCGGCTTTGCGGCGTTTTTTTACGCTGGGCTTCTCGTAGTACTCGCGCCGTTTCAGCTCACGTTTGATACCGTCGATCTGCATTTTCTTTTTCAGCTGCCTGATCGCGTATTCAAGGTCACCTCTGACATCTACTTCGATCATAATTGCATCACTTCCTTTAGTGGTTGGCCGGAGCCATTAGTAAGAGGATCGTTCATCAAACCATCTAGACTAGCCGTCTGACCTGTTAATGTCAATGCAAAGAACTGTAGTTCAGTCGGTTTTAAGCGAGCAGCGCACACTTTTTCGCCGCTGCTGGCGGCAAGGGCAAGATGATCGCCCGTGAGGGCGCAGCGCGCTTTTGACTGTTTTCTTGCGTGCCGATGGGATACCATAACCGCGACGATGCCGCTGGTGTCGGCAAATTTTCCAGAGGAGATGAGTATGGCAAAATTGCGATTGGCTCTCATCGCCGGCGGTGTGTCGGATGAGCGAGAGGTTTCCCTCCGGGGGGCGGTCGGGGTGAAGAATGCGTTGGATTCTGAACGGTACGAGGTGGTCCGCTACGACCCGGCCACTGATCTCGTTCGGCTAGCAGCCGAGGCGACCATTATCGACGCGGCCTTCATTCTTTTGCACGGGGTGCACGGCGAGGACGGGACTATTCAAGGCTTCCTCGACCTGCTCGGCATCCCTTACCAGGGCGCGGGTGTGCTCGGCAGCGCCCTGGCTATGGACAAGAATTTGTCCAAGGTGATGTATCGGCT
>JAVEYP010000373.1:0-3097 GCA_034003445.1 Desulfobulbus sp. | reverse complement strand
CTGGCCGCGATCGGCGATATGGTCCTGCGGGCCATGGCCGTGAACGCGCCGCTCCTGCTCACCCGTTTCCTCCAGCTCGAAAAGGAAACCGCGCCCGCGCTGCTGCAACGGATCTACCCGCGCACCGTTGTTCAATCGACCGCACCGGCCGAGAACCAGCGGCACAGGACAACAAGCGCTGAACAGACCAGGCTGCGCAAGCGCGAACGTTCCCGGGCCGTACTCTACAGTTGAACCACTCGGGATGGAAAACGCGCCTATTCCAACGTCGGCTTTCCCAAGGACGGCGACTATTCGAATGCGCAAATCGAGTGGAGCAAATAAGGTGTGCCCAGCCACTGACCGCACCAATCCGTCCCCCGCCTGCCGGAGGCGTCATGAAAAAAATCGTGTTCCTCATTGTTCCGCTGCTGCTGGTTGCCCTGGCGATTGGCTACTATTTTTTCGCTCGTGATCAGCCCCTCCCCGTGACCGTGCAGACCGTGGACCGCGGCGCAGTGGAGGCCATGGTGGCCAACACCCGGGCTGGATCTGTCAAGGCGCGGCAACGGGCCAAACTGGCCCCGGCCATTGGCGGCCAGATCGCCACCTTAAACGTGCACAAGTCAGACACGGTCACGACCGGCCAGGTGCTGCTCACCCTGTGGAACAAGGACCTGCAGGCCGAGCTGCAACTGGCGAGGAGCGAGCTCGAGGCTGCCGGCGCGGTGGCGCGGGAGACTTGCCTGCTCGCCGACCTGGCCCAACGCCACGCCAACCGCCAGACCGAACTCCGTCGCACCCGTACCACCTCCGAGGCGGCCCATGACGAGGCCATATCTGCGGCCCGGGCTAAACGGGCGGCCTGCGAGGCGGCCGGGGCGCGACGAGGAGTGAGTGCTGCCCGGGTGGCCGCAGCCGCGGCCATGGTCGAACGCACCAGCCTTACCGCACCCTTTGACGGCATCGTCGCCGAGGTCAACGGCGAGGTGGGAGAGTACATCACGCCGTCACCGCCGGGCATTGCCACCCTGCCGGTGGTGGACTTGATCAGCATGGAAGACGTCTACGTGGCCGCGCCCATCGACGAGATCGACGCGGCCCAGATCCGGGCGGGCATGGCGGTGCGCATCGGCCTGGATGCTTTCCCGCGCCAGCCCTTCCAGGGTCGAGTGCGCTCTATCTCGCCCTACGTGCTCGAGGTGGCCAAGCAGGCGCGCACGGTGGAGGTCGAGGTCGACTTCCTCGACCCACCGGCCGCAAACACCCTGCTCGCCGGCTACAGTGCCGATGTGGAGATCATCCTCGACAGTCGGCCGGAGGTGCTGCGCGTGCCGACCGAGGCGGTCCTTGAGGGTGGCACGGTCTGGCTGCTCAATAAGGCCACCGGACGCCTGGAGCGACGCCGCATCGACACCGGGCTCGCCAACTGGAAATTCACGGAGGTACGCTCCGGGCTGGGCCCGGGCGACCAGGTTGTCACCTCGGTCGACCGCCAGGGCTTGGCCGAGGGACGGGCCGCCGAGGCCGACAACACCCTGGCCGGGCCATGATTGAGCTGCGCGAGGTCAGCCGCCTGTTTACCGCCGGCGGTCAGGAGGTGCGGGCCATGGACCGGGTCTCCCTCACCATCGATGCAGGCGAGTACCTCTCGATCATGGGCCCGTCCGGCTCGGGCAAGTCGACCCTGCTCAACATCATGGGCCTGCTCGACACTCCCACCAGCGGCAGCTACCTGCTTGACGGCGAGGATGTCACCAGCCTGCCGGACCACCGCTTGGCCGCGGTGCGCAGCCGCAAGATCGGCTTCATCTTTCAGTTCTTCCACCTCATCCCCCGCCTCACCGCCCGCCAGAACATCGAACTGCCCCTGCTCCTGGCCGGAGAGCCCAGCCGTGAGCGCGCCGAGCGCAGCAGCCGTCTCCTCGCGGCCTTCGGCCTCACCGGCCGGCAGCACCACCGGCCGGACGAACTCTCCGGCGGCCAGCGCCAGCGTGTTGCCATTGCCCGAGCCGTAATCAACGAACCGGCCATGCTGCTCGCCGACGAGCCCACCGGCAACCTCGACCGTGCCGCCGGCCACGAGATCATCGAACTGCTGGAGGAACTCAACCGCGGGGGTCTGACTCTGGTGGTGGTCACCCACGACCCGGAGATCGGCAATCGCGCGGCGCGCCGCATCGGCGTCGACGACGGCCGCATCGTCCTCGATGCCCGGGAGAGCTGAGTCGTGCGCGTCCGAGACGCCATTGCCTTTGCTCTGGTCAGTCTGGCCACCAGCCGGGCACGCACCCTGCTCATGCTGCTTGCCATGAGTATCGGTGTAGCCGCAGTGGTGGTGCTCACCGCAATTGGCAATGGCGCACGCCACTACGTAGTCGACCAGTTCAGTTCGCTCGGCACCAACCTCGTGATTGTGGTCCCGGGCCGGGCCGAGACCGCGGGCTCCGCCGCGTCCACCCTGGTGGGCGAGACCCCGCGCGACCTCACCTTAGACGATGCCCGTACCTTGCTGCGCAGCGATGCTCTGCGCCGGATGGCACCCTTTAACCTGGGCGAGATCGCGGTGGCCTTTCGCGGCCGCGAGCGGCAGGCACCGCTGCTCGGCTCCACGCCCGCACTCATGCCCATCCACCACCTGGAGCTGGCTCGGGGCTCGTTTTTGCCCGAAGACGACATGGAGATCGCCCGGCCGGTGTGCGTGCTCGGGGCCACGCTCAGCCGCGAGCTGTTCGGC
This sequence comes from Desulfobulbus sp., assembly GCA_034003445.1. Taxonomy (GTDB): domain Bacteria; phylum Desulfobacterota; class Desulfobulbia; order Desulfobulbales; family Desulfobulbaceae; genus Desulfobulbus. The sequence goes on along the minus strand of JAVEYP010000373.1, from coordinate 381 downwards.
CACCACAATCCGATGGGTGAAATGGTCCGGTTGGGTGGCTTCCGCTGCCGGGTGATCGGCGTGCTCGCGTCCCAGGGCCGTTCGCTCGGCCACGACACCGAGGAATTAGTGGTGGTGCCAGTGGCCTTTGCTCAGATGCTCCTCAACACCGAGGGTCTTTTCCGGATCCTGGTCGAGGCCCGCGATCCGGAGTCCATCCCCCGGCTCAAGCAATTCATCCTCGACACCATCGCGGTCCGCCACTACGGCGAAAAAGACATCACCGTCGTCACCCAGGATTCCGTGCTGGCCACCTTTGAGCGTATCCTCAGTGTGCTCACCCTCACCGTGGCCGGAATCGCGGCCATTAGCCTAGTGGTCGCCGGTATTCTCATTATGAAC
>JAVEYP010000372.1:0-3117 GCA_034003445.1 Desulfobulbus sp. | reverse complement strand
GCCGGTTACGCCTTTTCCAAGGACTACAACAAGCCGCGTGGCCATTATTACGCCATCGAGGACAATATTAATAGCCTGCGCACCGGGGCTCCGGTGGACGCTGTCACCGGTCCGCAACCGACCGCCTGCTGGACTTGCAAGTCGCCCGACGTGCCCCGGCTGATGAAGCGGGACGGTGAAATGGAGTTTTTCACTGGCAAATGGGCCAAATACGGTGACGAGGTGGTCAACCCGATTGGCTGCGGCGACTGCCACGACAACAAGACCATGCAACTGACACTGACCCGCGAGCACCTCAAGCGCGGTCTGGTAGCTGAGGGCAGTCTGAAACTGGAGGATATCACCCATCAGGATATGCGCACCCTCGTCTGTGCCCAGTGCCACGTCGAGTACTACTTTAAGAAGACTGAGTGGGAGGACAAGGGCGAGAAGAAAATGGCCGCGGTGGTCACCCTGCCCTGGGAAAAGGGCTTCTCCCCGGAAAATATGGAAGAATACTACGACAGCTACGGCTTTAGTGACTGGACGCACAAGCTGAGCAAGACGCCTATGCTCAAGGCCCAGCACCCGGGCTATGAAACCTACAAGACCGGCGTGCACGCCCGCAACGGTCTGGCCTGCGCCGATTGCCATATGCCCTATGTCCGTGAGGGTGGTGTCAAGTATTCGAGCCACAAGGTGGGCAGTCCGCTGGACAGCATTGCCAACACCTGTCTCAACTGCCACAAGGGGACAGAGAAGGAGTTCCGTGAGACGGTCGAGATCAAACTGGCGCGCAAGAACGAGTTGGCCTTCCAGGCTACCGAGGTCCTTGCCCTTGCCCATCTCGAGGCAGCCAAGGCTTGGGAATTGGGCGCCACTGAGGAAGAAATGAAGCCCGCGCAACAGGATATCCGCTCCGGCCAGTGGCGTTGGGACTATGCGGTCGCCTCCCACGGTGCCTTCTTCCACGCCCCGGAAGAGATCCTGCGGACGCTGGCCAATGCCATCAAGAAAGGCCAGGATGCTCGCGTGAAACTGCGTATCGTCCTTGCCAAGCACAATGCCGCCGATTACGAAGCACCTGCCTTCACCACCAAGGATCAGGCTCAGAGCTTTATCGGAATCGACATGGTGAAGGATATTCAGGAAAAGAAGAACTTCCTGAACACCCTCAAAGAGGAGTGGTACAAGAAGGCCGAGGAAAAAGGTATCTTTGACCCGCCTATGCGCAAGGACATGGTGCTTAAGACCTCGTATCACTGATTGTTGTATCCCCATGAAAGGGGGTGCCGTTTCAGGGCCCGACCGGCAGCGCTGCCGGTCGGGCCCTTATTGTCCTGGGCATGGCTCCAAAATCGTGGCCCGACCCACCCCGCTCGTTTTCTCTCCTGTTTGACTTTCGTACTTTTTTCTGCTAGTCTCTTTTGGTTGTATGTTAAGATTTTGTCGTTCGGCGCATACGGATGGCAACCCGATGATGACCTATGCGATCAGGGAGAAGACATGGCCAGTGTGGTGGTGGTCGGCACCCAGTGGGGTGATGAGGGTAAAGGCAAGATCGTCGATCTGCTGACGCGGTATGCGGATTATGTGGTCCGTTTCCAGGGCGGCAACAATGCGGGTCATACCCTAGTGGTCGAAGGCAAACAGTATATCTTCCACATCATTCCTTCCGGTGTGCTCTACCCGGACAAGACTTGTGTGATCGGCAACGGCGTGATTATCGATCCCGGCGTGCTGCTCGGGGAAATGGCCGAACTTGCCGGCCGGGGCATCACGGTTTCGCCCAAACAACTGCTCATCAGCAGCAACGCCCACCTGATCATGCCCTACCACCAGCGTCTTGATCAGGCCCGCGAGGCCTCGCTGACTCAAGAAAACAAAATTGGCACGACCGGCCGGGGCATTGGTCCGTGCTACATGGATAAGGTGGGCCGCGTGGGCATGAAGGTCGGTGACCTGCTCGATCGCAGCCTGTTCCATGACAAACTCCAGGCCGCAGTGGAAGAAAAGAACTTCGTACTCACCCGTCAGTTCGGGGCCGAGCCGGTGGACTTTGCCGCCATCGCCGCCCAGTTTGACGAATTCGCCGCACAACTGACCCCCTATGTTGGCAATGTCTCCGTAGTGCTCGACGAGGCTCGCAAAAAAGGGAAAAATATTCTGTTCGAAGGTGCCCAGGGCACTCAACTGGACATCGACCACGGCACATACCCCTTTGTCACCTCATCCAACACCATTGCTGGGAACGCCTGCATTGGTTCCGGTTTTGGGCCGGTGCACATCGACGAGGTGATCGGCATCCTCAAGGCCTACACCACACGTGTCGGCGAAGGGCCCTTTCCGACAGAACTTGACCAGGGCGACGCCATTGGTGATGCCTTGCAGCAGAAGGGCCACGAGTACGGGGCGACCACTGGTCGTCGCCGGCGCTGCGGCTGGTTCGACGCAGTCGTTGCCAGTGATGCGGTGCGCCTGAACGGTCTGACCAGCTTCGCGGTCACCAAGCTGGACGTGCTCTCCGGGTTCAAGAAGCTGAAGATAGCCACCCGGTACGAGATAGAGGGCGAGGAGTGGACGCACATGCCGCAAAACATCCGCAAGGCGCAGTCGGCCCGACCAGTCTATGAGGAGGTGGAGGGTTGGGACGCGGAAATCGGTGAGGTCCGTTCTCTGGAAGACCTGCCCGCGGCCGCTCGCTCCTACCTGCGCCGGCTGGAGGACCTGACCGGCGTGGCCCCAGCCATCGTTTCGGTCGGTCCGGACCGTGAGGAAACCCTGCTGCTACGCAACCCCTTCGCCGTCTGAGACCGGGCGGTTTTCAGCCGGTCCCTTGTTTAATCGCGAAGAATGATTATTTTTTTAGGATTTGTGGAGCTCCGTCGGTTGACCTAAGGCGGTCTGCTGCTGGGGCGCCAGAACCAGAGCGCGTGCATCCCGGAGAACAACCGTTCCGGGATTTTTATTTCATGGAGGTGGAGAGCATGGCCCGAATCACAGTGGAAGACTGTCTGGAAAAAGTGGGCGATGACAATCGCTTCACCCTGATCCATCTGGCGGTCGAGCGAATCCGCCAGCACCGCAAGGGTGAGCCCTTTCTGGTGGCCGGCAAAAACAAGGAAATCGTTATGACCC
>JAVEYP010000371.1:0-3119 GCA_034003445.1 Desulfobulbus sp. | reverse complement strand
CACACGGGCGTGATCGTGGCCACCGCACCGATGCTCGCGCCGATACGTGGCGGCTGGCTCGTGACCCTCCTCTCCTGGCGCTGGATCTTCCTGCTTCAGGCGGTTCTCAGCGCCGTAGCCCTGGTCGGCGTGCTCCGCATGGAGGAATCGCTTCGGCCCACGACCGAGAGGCCGGCCATCGGCCAGGCGGCCGCCGCCTACCTGCGTCTGCTTGCCAACCGCCGCTTCCTTCTGGTTCTTTTTGCTGTGTCCACCCCCGGCATGCCCGTGTTCGCCTTTATCGGCGGCAGCGCCGACCTGTATATCACCCGTTTGGGCTTCAGCGAGCAGGCGTTTGGCTATTTCTTCGGCGGCAATGCGCTCGCCTTTGTGTTCGCGCCCCTGATCTTCTCGCGCGCGGTGCGCCGCGTGAGGCTGATACACCTCATCCGGCTCGCCCTGGCCGGCATGTTTGTCTCGGCCCTGCTGCTACTCTGTCCGCTTCTCCCCCTGCCCTGGCGGCTCGCCCTGCCTATGTTCTTGCTGACCTTCTCCTATGCCTTTTGCCGGCCGGCGGGCACCAACCTGATCCTCGAGCAGGTAGATCGGGACACGGGCGCGGCCGCGTCCCTGATGGTCTTCTGCCATTTCATGATCGGCGCCCTGGCCATGGTGGTCTTCTCACTCGCCTGGCAGGACAAAATTCTGGTACTGGCCATGCTGGGCGTGGCGGCGGTGTCGGTGTCGCTGGCGTTTTGGTTGGTGGTCTGGCGGTGGATTGCGCCCTCCGCCGCGGCTGGCAAGGCGGAGGAGTGAGCGGTGGGTCAGGTTTCGGCGATGAACATCTGCGAGGTCAGGTCCCAGCAGGTGACGATGCCGTTACGCCACTTGGCGAGTTGGACGTTGCCATCTTGGGAGACCACGATGGTCATGACGTCGTGCAGGGCATTGCACAGGTGGTAGGCGGAGCGGTGGCGGGAGCCGTAGCCCTCAATTTTAGTGAGCGATACTATCTTGCCCTCGGCGTCGCTCGCAAAGGCCACCTCGGTGAGCTTGTTGAGCGAACCGACGATCATGCCCCCAAAGCCCAGTGGGCCGTTGCTGCTGGTGACCACTGCCCCGTCCACTGAGGCCAGGCTGGCGACAAGTTGGGCTTGTTCATAGAGCCCCTCCTCGAGGTCGTAGACAGCGGACTCGTGACGGAGGTTGACATAGTCCCGCCAGGTGACCACCCGATCTGGATCCTTGATATCTCCGAGCGCAGTGGTCGCTAGGCGGATTGTGCGGACCAGCAGTTGCTGTTGGCGCTGGATCGCCTCGTCGTTTTGAAAGCGGTATTTGAGCAGGATGGGAGGAGTCTCGCTGGCCAGTTCAGGTGGATCGGCGCTCGGAAAAACGATGAAGGTGCCGCCGTGCCGATTCATGCGGGTGACACTGAGCACCCGCTTGAGGAGTTGGAACTGGAGGTTCTCGATGAACTCCTCTTCGATGCGCGCCACCGGATAGAGGACGCTGGCACGGAAGAGCTCGTGGTGGTCGATCACCGCCTGGCGACTCGGTGCGAACAGTTGGTTCATCCATTTGGAGTCGAAGGCGTTGGCTGCGGATTCGAGCAGCCGGCCGCCGCTCAGGTTGGCGACGATGTTCAGGCCGCGGCAGATGGTGAGCATGCCCGGCCCGGTGACATGGACTACGAAGGCCCCTGGCAGCCGGTTGGTCTTCTTGTTGCCGCCTCGCTCCTGCTGCAGCCAACGGATGCCGGAATTGACCAGACCCCAGATCTGGAAGCCCTTTTCCGGGTGGGGTTCGATGCCGATCAGCGAGCGTTCAAAGTCTACCGCCGGTGAAAGTCGACGCAATTCGTACTCGTTGAACGGTCGGGGTGCGTCGAACAGCAGACGGAGTAATCCCTTGGGGGGCCCCTGATCGGATGGGAAGAGTGAGGGCGGTGCGAAGATGAGGCGTAAGGTGACGGAGCGGTCTTCCTCCCGCATCATGCTGACTTGGTAGCAGGTGGAGATATAATGCTCCAAGGCCGCCTTGCCCTGCGGGAGGGCACTAATGGCGGCCTCAGTCTCGTCTTCCGGCGGCGGACCCCATCGTTCGATGATTAGGGCGACGAGTTCGGAAGGATAGACGTGCATGGTCACTCCTGAAGGCGAGTTTAACGTGAAAACCTAGGCTACTATACCGTAGGTTGGCAGCAGAGGGAACCCTCATGTGCGCTGGCCTGTCGGGGGTGTGGGACGGTGCTTGCAGCTGGGAAAAGGATTGTGCTCGGCCGTTGTTTGCGGTAACAGGAAGCAGCACGACCGACCCGGCCGGACGCGACAGATGCGTCTGGTGAGTGGCGGATGTGACCAGCGCACAACGCCGAACGGCGGGAGACGATATGCACGAAAACAAGCGAGAAACCCTGGCGGACGTGGCCATTCCGACGGTTCAGGTCCCCCCTCATCCGTTCCGTAGTGAGCGGACCCCTGCCGAGACGGAGGCGCTCAAGGAGCGCATCCGTCGGTTGTTGCGTGAGCAGGACGCGGTGCTTGCCGCCCACTACTACACGGACAGCGACCTGCAGGACCTGGCCGATGAGACGGGTGGCTGCGTGGCCGACTCGCTCGAGATGGCCCGCTTCGGCACAGAGCAGCACGCCGCCACCCTGGTGATCGCCGGTGTCCGCTTTATGGGCGAGACCTCGAAGATCCTCAACAACGAGAAGCGGGTGCTCATGCCTGATTTGAACGCCACCTGCTCACTTGATGAGAACTGTCCCGCCGATCTGTTCTCGGCCTTCTGTGACCGCTATCCAGATCACACCGTGGTGGTGTACGCCAACACCAGCGCGGAGGTCAAGGCCCGCTCGCACTGGGTGGTGACCTCGGGCATCGCCCTGCCCATTGTTCGCCATCTGGCCGAACGGGGCGAGCAGATCCTCTGGGGGCCAGACCGGCACCTGGGCCGCTACGTGCAGCAGTTGACCGGTGCGGAGATGCTCCTGTGGCCCGGTTCCTGTGTGGTACACGAGGAGTTTCGGGCCGATGCGCTGGCGCTGCTGCGCCGCGAGCACCCCAATGCCGCGGTACTCGTCCACCCCGAATCACCGCAGGAGGTGGTCGCCCCGGCGGACCTGGTCGGCTCCA
>JAVEYP010000370.1:0-3122 GCA_034003445.1 Desulfobulbus sp. | reverse complement strand
CTGGAGCAGCGTTTGGCCAAAAGAGGGGAACAGGGAGTTGAGCATTGAGAATGATTTCCACCAAGGGGGAGCAGATCATGAAGCGGTACGTGATCATCGGCAACGGAGCGGCCGCCAACAGCGCAGCCGAAACCATCCGTAAGCACGATCAGACAGGGAGCATTGTTCTCTTTTCCCGGGAGCCCCATGAATTCTACTATACACCGGCCTTGCCCGAGCTGATCTCTGGCGAAAAGAACGTACAGGGTCTGACCATCCATGGCTCGCAATGGTATGCGCAACGTGAGATTGATGTACGTCTGGGTTGTCCGGTGCGGGCCATTGATTCCGGAAGGAGAACCATATCCCCGGCCCAGGGCGATTCAGTGAGTTATGATGCCCTGCTGCTGGCCACGGGTGGCAAAGCCTTTGTGCCGTCCATTCCTGGAGCGGATTTTCCTGGGGTGTTCACCATGCGCACCCTGGACGACGCAGTGCGGATTCGGCAGGCAATGAGCACGGGACGGCGAGTAGCGCTGATCGGCGGTGGACTTTTGGGCCTTGAGGCTGGAAACGGGTTGAGCAAAGCAGGGGCTCGGGTGGAGGTGGTGGAGGTTTTTCCCCGACTGCTGCCCAGGCAAACGGATCCAGAGGGAGCAAGAATGCTCCAGAACATGCTGGAAAAGATGGGTTTTGGGTTCCATCTGGGTGGGAAAACCAGGAAAATCGTCAAGGCCGGCAGGGTGCTGGAGGTCCATCTGGAAAACGGTACGGTCCTGGAAGCGGAAGCTGTGCTGCTTTCCGCCGGGGTTCGTCCGGAGCTGGAACTGGCCAGCCAGCTTGGATTGGCCGTGGACAAAGCCGTAAAGGTCGATGACCGGATGCAGACCTCCCTGCCGGGTGTCTACGCCGCGGGCGATGTCTGCGAACACCGCGGCAGATACTACGGGATCTGGCCAGCGGCCGTGGAGCAGGGTCGGGTCGCAGGAAGCAACATGGCAGGCAGGCCGATGGAGTATGGGGGTACGGTCAGGGCTAATTCTCTGAAGGTGGCCGGAATCGATCTGACCGCGTTTGGGGAGATAGACACCGATGGCCTTCACACAGCGCACATCCTGATTGATTCGGAAAAGAGCATCTACCGCAAACTGGTGCATGATCAGAATCAAATCCTGGGAGGCATCTTCCTGGGCGATCCCCAGGGAGCCGCAGCGGCGATGAAGGCCATGAAGAGCGGCAAGCCGCCGGGACCTGAGCTTATGGCTCTGTTTCCGGAACATTGATCGGCAAGGGCGGGATCTTCAGCCCTGACGTTGATCCAGGATAAATTGATGGAGGAGGCGAATATGTCGGAAACACAAGGGGCGCATTTTTTTCGCGGCAAAACCCTGCTGCTCACCGGCGCGTCCATGGGCATCGGGCGGGCCTTAGCCGTGGCCTTGGCCAGGGAGGGCGTGAACCTGGTGCTCAACGCCCGAAGCGACGACCTGTTGCGGGAAACTCGCGAGTTGTGCGTTTCGGATGGCATAGCGTCCAAGGCCGTGGTGGTTGTTGTGGCCGGAGACGCTTCCAGGGCCGAGACTGTGGCCGCCATGCTGGAAGCCGCCCGGGCTATAGGAAACTTCCAAGGGTTCATTCATGCCGCTGGCCTGCTGCATCCTGGACCGTATATCTGGGAGCTTTCATCCGAGGATTTTCAGGCAGTGTTCACGGCCAATGTTATGGCCGGCCATCAGTTGATCCGCGGCTGTCTTCCCGATTTGCTGTCCAAGGGCGAGGGGCTGGCCGTGTTTTTCGGCTCCGGGGCCGCGGAAAAGGCCCAGCCTGGCATCGCGGCCTACTGCGCGGCCAAAGCCGCGGAAGAGCATTTGGCCCGGCAACTGGCCGCCGAAGCGCCCAGCGTTACCACCCTGATTTATCGTCCGGGGATCGTGGAAACACGAATGCAGGTCCAGGCTCGGGAGTCCCGAGGCGGGGCAGCCGAGCAGCTTCAGGCCGTGTTTCGGCCTTGGAAGGAGCAGGGGCAGCTGATGACCCCGGAACAATCCTCAGCGGGACTGGTCCGGCTGCTGGCCACAGACCCACGCCGCCTGCATGGCGGGAACTGGGACATTCGGGATTTCTAGTGCGGAAACGTGGGCAGGAGGGCTCGGTCATGCGCCTGGCGGTGCTGTCAGAGATCCATGCCAACCAAGAGGCTTTGCTCGCGGTTCTGGAGGATCTGCGGACCCAAGAAAAGAATGGGGCGCAGATCTTGAATCATGAGAGCCTTTTGCAAAATGACGAGAACTACCCGCGCCCAAGAGGTTCAGTCGCAGAGCAGTATCAATATAAAAATATGAAATAATTGAACTTCATGGCGTTCTCGGTAAAGTTTTGTATCCAGCAAAACAGAGCCAGGGAGAGCACCATGAAGCTCACGGGAAAAAGAGCATGGTTGATGGGGCGTGTCCAAAGAAGTCTGTTTCCTCATCTGAACGAATGTTTGTCAACGCTGCTTACTGAGCAGGAAAAGCGGTTGGTGTCGGTATCTCGGTCGCAAACCTCTTGATCGCCAGTCTTTAGCCCGCGCGTTCGTGGCCAAGGCGCTCTATCGTTGCCCGACGACCAGCGACCTGCAATCGGCAACCAACCTGCGTAGGATATGCGGATTTGGAACTGCAGGTTCCTTGTCGTCGGAGGCCATCTTTTCACGGGCCTTCGCTGCATTAGCCACCGGCAGTTTGGGCAACGTGGTGCATGATGCCTTGGTGGCAGAATACCTGTCGCATGGGCTTGTCGGTCAGATAAGCCGGGATTCCACAGCGATTGTTGGTCGCGAGAAACCGGCAAAGAAGGTTGCCAAGGAGCCAAAGCCTCCCCGCAAACGAGGCCCGTCCCGCCAAGGGCGAACAACGGGAGACGGCGCCTTTGAAGCGACTGGATCGCCAGGTGCACCAGACGACTGAGGAGGCTATCGGCGAGCTACCGACGGTCTGTGACCGCGGGACCAAAAAGAATGCTCAAGGCTACACAATGAGGTCGGTCGTCAATAGTGGACACCAAAACATTCATGCAGCGAGCTGCAGTTCATAAAATTGCCGTTCAAAGACCGCCGGGGCCAGGTAGCCGAGCTGCTTCTGCCGCCGTTGCCGGTTGTAGAA
>JAVEYP010000369.1:0-3128 GCA_034003445.1 Desulfobulbus sp. | reverse complement strand
TGTAGGTTGATCGATTTGTTGCTTAACCCCAGTTTTTTTCGGATTTTTTTGCGATGAACGTTTATCGTCCCCTCAGCTAGGCAGAGTGCCTCGGCAATTTCTTTGGTCGCCTTGCCCTGTTTAACTTGGTTCGCGACCTGGATCTCCATGGGAGTGAGACCAGTAGCCTTTCTGGTAAGCTTGGTAATAAACGAGGAGGTAATCTCCTGCAGTTTTTCTTCGACCTCCTTGACCAGCTGCCTTTGATCGTCATCCAGTCTGGTTCGCTGGAGTCTCTTGATGAGGGGCTCGACGAGTTGAAGGACATTTTCACTGGTCTGCTTTTCCAGTAGTCCTTTATCCTGCTCACGCTGCTTCAGGACAATGTTTAATGCGGAGTTAACCTCTTGTAATTCTTTATTATTTTTAATAATCTCTTCGGCCTGCTCAATCGATTTCTCAACCAAGAGGTCCATCCGTTGGATAAGATCCGCTTTCTGTTGTTTTTCTCTGTCAATATTGCTGATCAAACCAATAAATCGAAGTGCCTTGCCATTGTTGTCGCTTTCAACCGCCTTACCTCTGGTATGGAACCAAACCCAATGGCCGTCCCTGTGCTGTAACCGCATTTCCATGTTATAATTTTCTTTTTTCCCATCGATACAATCCTTCAGATTCTCCAGGAGCAACTCTTTTTCATCTGGATGCAGCAGCTGAAACCACATCCATCCATTTATTCTTTCGTCAGAAATATTTTTTTGATAACCAAGCGATTTCTGCCAATTTTTACAGTAGAAAATTTGGTTGGTGGGTATGTCCCAGTCGAAAAAACAATAGGGAGATACTGAGTGCACCAAGCGCAAGCGTTCTTCTTTTTCTTGCAGACTGCGGTTGTCGTGCAGAACTTCGGTTACATCAGTCATGCTGATGACGACCCGTGTCACTGTCGCTGTCTCCTTTGAAAAATAAGGGCAATAGGAAACTATCATATTACGCAATCCCAAATCGGCCAAACGGAACAATTCCAGATGGCGAACAGTGGCACCACCAAAACAGCGATCCAAACAAGGAGCCACCTTGGTGTCGAACTGAACGCTGCCCATCACTTGCGCAAGGGAAAGGCCTATCAATGCCTCACGACTTGTTCCAAAGGCATGTAGGTATGCCGGGTTGGCCGTAAGAAAAGTGCCATTTTTGTTCACCAGGGCGACAAGGTCGGTTGTGGTGGAGAGGATGTTTTCACAAAGCCGGAGGGTTGTCAGATGTTCCTGTCGAGTAAAGGTGGCGGTGATACGATATAGAATTTTTTCTAAATCAAAGGGTTTAATCAGAAGGTCGTCTGCACCACTGCGCAGCGTTTCGATGATGGTTTCAGTTTCTCCGTAGCCGGTTATGACAATGACGCACATCTCGGGATAACAGGTCTTTATTTCCTTGAGCAATTCAAGACCATTCGGTCCAGGCATAACCAGGTCAGTAATGAGCATGTCAAAGTGGTCATTGGATAATATAGCTAGGGCCTCATCGTAACAGGACGCGGTGGAAACATGATAGAAATACTGAAGCTCCCTTTTGAAGGAGAGCCTGATAACCTCCTCATCATCAACCAGAAGTATTTTTCTGTTTCGGTTCATGAGGATTCAACTTCTAACGGTGAACTCGGGGTGCTGCGTTGAGACTTTATGGTCAATGGGCAAGCTGACCTTAAAGATAGTCACCCTGCCGTCTTCAAAGGTCGCCTCAATGGTACCTCCATGCAAGGTAATGTACGCGTAACTGATGGCTAGGTTTAAATCCTGCGAGGTTTTGTTTGATAAAGCCATGTTAAACGGTTCAAATGCTTGAGAAATGGTTTCCGCGGGGATACCGCATTCGCTGTTTTCTATCCGCACGAGAACCATATCCTCCTCGAGTATGGTGGCGACAAGAATGCTGCCCTTTTTACCACAAGCCTGGACAACAGTATCTAGCAACTCCTGAAACACCTTGTTAACTTGGTCGGTGACTGCACGGATAGGCGGGATATTGTCCCCAAATGCTGAACTAAGCGTAATGTCTTTTCCCAACATCTTCTGGGTATTTTGCCCTATAATTCTTTCGAGCTGGCCATTTATATCAAACAGGTCTGTCTTTCCAAGGGTGGGCTGATAGAATTCGCGCAGTTGCAAGGCTAGAAGATTGAGTTTTTTCACCTCCTGGTTAGCCAGGTTTATCAATGCCATGTCTTCCTGTTCCAGAAATCCTCGACGATGTATGCCGCCTAGAACATTGGTTATCGCCTGCAGTGGATCATTGAATTGTTGCGCAATGACTACAAAAGCTCTGCTGATTGTAGCGGTTTTTTCTAGACTCAGGAGCCGCTCATCAGTGTGTCTTTTATCTTGGGGGACGACCGTTTTTTTCGCAAAATGCATCGTTGTCGGATCGGCTAGCGGTGTGTCCAATTCTTCTCGTCAGTTTCAGTTTTGGGGTTGAACCCACAGTGTCCCCTCGAAGGGGATCTTGCCCGGAATTTCATTTTGCAACGTCGCAGAAAAGATCGTGATCCTCTGTGATCAATTTTTTTAAAAATTCAATCGTTTCATTGATATTTAAGCAAACTTCGTCGTCAAGCACCCGGGCTCATCCATGTAGGCAGCCTGTTGGATGGCACAGGTTGGAGGCAAAAAAAAGGTCACGGATGGGCGACGATTCAATTTTTATCGAGCCCTTCCTGGCAATCAGGACAGATAAGCCCGCGGGTCCTAGGTTTGAGTTGTTTGACAAATTCTTCAAGGTCCAGCCAGCGTTTTTCTTCACCTATGATTTTCTTACAGCCGACACAAATTGGCAGGAGGCTTTCCAAGATATCAATTTTTTCCAGAGCAAGAGCAAGATCACTGAGCACATCGTATTTTTCTTGAATTATTTTCTTCCTTTCCATAGCAAAACGAATTGATTTAGTCAGTATAGCTGAGGAAAGGAGATTTTTTTGAATATAGTCATCCGTGGCGTATCGGACAGCCTGTTCGGCAAGCTCCTCGCTTTGCGGACTCGACAGGACAATAACTGCGGTCTCACGAAGTTCAATTATAATGTTGCGAACGGTTTCAAGGCCGGCAGAATCAGGCAGCTCGAGGTCGAGCAGGACTACGTCAAAATCATTATGG
>JAVEYP010000368.1:0-3130 GCA_034003445.1 Desulfobulbus sp. | reverse complement strand
GCAGCCTCGCCTCATCGCCCAGGTGCTCGAGATCCTCCAGCACGGCGGGGTCATCTGCTACCCCACCGACACCATGTACGGTATCGGTTGCGACATTTTCAACCAGAAGGCTGTCAAGCGAGTCTATCAGATCAAACGGCGGCCCAAGGACAAACCGTTCAGCTTCATGTGCGCCTCGCTGACCAACATCAGTGAATACGGCCATGTCGGCAATACAGCCTACCGCCTGATGCGCAAGAGCCTGCCCGGTCCCTACACCTTCGTCCTCTCGGGCACCAAACTAGTGCCGAAGATCATGCTCACCCGGCAGAAAACAGTGGGCATCCGCGTACCCGGCAATGTCATTTGCCAGGCGATCATCGAAGCCCTGGGCAACCCGGTACTCAACACCAGCGCCGCGTCGGAAGACGACGAAACCCCGGTGCGCACCGCCCTGGAAGTGGACGACCTGTTTGGCCGACAGGTAGACCTGATCGTTGACGGTGGAGACATCCTGCCCGAGCCCTCCACTGTTGTCTCGCTGCTCCGCGATCAACCGGAAATTCTTCGCGATGGCAAGGGTGACAGCACCCCCTTCCGCTGACCCCGATCCACAACTCGAAAAAAAAAGACCGAACCCTGCAAGGGGTCCGGCCTTTTGTTGGAGAGCGAAACCGCTTAGTCCACTTCGTCGATAAGCATTTCCTTGAGGGACTTGCTCATGGTGAAGTGGAGTGTCTTGCGGGCGGGGATATTCATCATCCTCCCGGTCTTGGGGTTCTTCGTGGTGCGCGGCTTGCGTGTCCGAACCGAAAAACTGCCGAAGCCCCGTATCTCCACCCGTCGTTCTTCGGCAAGCGCCTGAGATATTTCTTCCAATATGATTTCAACAGCCTGGGCAATGTCTTGTTTGAAGTAATCGCCGAGCTGCTCGGAAACTTCGTTGACCAATTCACGCTTGAGCATGACACCTATCCTTTTCAACCGACCGAGACAGACGCAGTCTTGAACCCTAAATACGGCAACAGAAAAGGGTGTTTCATCCGTTCCCCGTCGGTTTCCCGGTTGGATGAAACACCCGTCTTGTCACAAGCAAGCCGGGGAAGCCCTTACTTGTCCTTATCCTCGCCGGCAGCGGCCTTGAGCAAGTCGCCGAAAGTGGAGGGACTGCTGCTCTGCTGCGCCTTCTGCAGGTATTCCTCGGGGATGGCGCCGTGGTTGTCCTCCTTCTCCTGCAAGGCCTTCATCGACAGGCCAATCTTGCGGTCATCGGCTGAGACGTTAATCACCATGGCCTTGAGGCTGTCGCCAACGTTGAACATGCCGACCGGGGTCTTGACCTTGTCCCGAGAAATTTCGGAGACATGCACAAGGCCCTCGATACCCTCCGCCAACTGGACGAACACGCCGAAGTCGGTGACGTTGGTGATGGTGCCCTCAACCGTGGAGCCTATCGGGTAGGTACTGGAGGCCGCCTGCCACGGATCGGGCTCAAGCTGCTTGACGCCCAGAGAGAATCGCTCGTTCTCTTTGTCGATTTTGAGCACCGCCGCCTGGATGGTCTCGCCCTTGGCGTACTTCTCGGACGGATGCTTGATCCGCTCGGTCCAGGACAGGTCTGAGACATGGATGAGGCCGTCAATACCCTCCTCAATGCCGATGAAGATGCCAAAATCAGTGATGTTTTTGATCTTGCCCTCAATTATCGAGCCGACCGGGTAGCTCTCCTCGACCACATCCCAAGGATTAGGCTGGAGCTGCTTCATACCCAGCGAGATCCGCTTGGTCTCGGCCTCCACCTTGAGCACCTGGACTTCGATATCCTCGCCGACGCCGACCATCTTGGACGGATGGCGCGGCTTCTTCGACCAACTCATCTCGGAAATGTGGACCAAGCCCTCGACACCTTCCTCCAACTCGACAAACACGCCGTAGTCGGTGATGGAAACGACCTTGCCGGCAACCTGCGAACCCGGGGCGTACTGGGACGGCACCCGCTCCCACGGGTCAGTCTTCAACTGCTTAACGCCCAGGGAGACACGGTCGGTACTCCTGTCGTATTTGAGGATCTTGACCTCAATCTCTTCGCCGACATTGTACAACTTGGACGGATGGGACACCCGACCCCAGGAAAGATCGGTGATGTGGCAGAGACCGTCCATGCCGCCCAGGTCGATGAACAGACCGTAGTCAGTGATGTTGGTGATGGCACCGCAGATGATCTGCCCTTCCTGCAAGGAGGTGCGCATCTGCTCGCGCAGGGCGGCCCGCTGGCTTTCGAGAATGGCCCGGCGGGAAATGACCACGTTGTTCCGTTTGCGGTTAAACTTGAGGATCTTGAAATCAAAGGCCTGACCGATGAGCGCATCCAGGTCCTTGACCGGACGCAGGTCGATCTGCGAATAAGGTAGGAACGCCGGCACGCCGATATCCACGGACATGCCGCCTTTCACCCGATTTTCAATACGGCCCTCAATGGTCCCGTCCTCTTCCTGGATATTGGCAATCTGCTCCCAGACCTTGATGGCAATGGCTTTTTCGCGGGAGAGCAACAGGCCGCCCTCGTCCTTCCGCTTTTCGATGAAGACTTCGAACTGGTCGCCGATCTTGATTTCCCGGGTCGGGTCCTCGTGGCGAAATTCGGCCAGCGATACATAGCTTTCCGCCTTGTCGCCGACGTCGATGAGCACGGCGTCGTTGTTCAGGCCAACGACGGTGCCCATGGCAACCTCGCCAACAGTGATGACGGTGTTGTAGTCTTCTTGCTCGAACAGATCCGCAAAGCTTATGTCCTCAAAACTGGTGTCATCTGCCGCAAAAGCGGGTTGAGTTCCGTTTTTTGTCATGGGTGTTCCTGTGGCGACCGTTTCCGGCCTTTCCTAAGGGTTGATGAGGAGAGGGAAGCGCGGTATCCCTCCAGTGTGGTGAACTATGCTGTTTACCAGAGGCGTTTTCGAAAAACAACTGGTTCCGCTTGAAAAATGGTATTTTTTTGCCTCCGGCGGCGCGGCCCGGGGTCCCCCTCGCCGCTGTCATCGGAGGTGCCGCTAGTCCCCAGAGACGATGTTCGCAGCACCCGCACAGCAAGAAAGAGGCACAAAAGACGAAACGTGCGCCCTGCCCCGGCGAGGACTCGAAGCATCTGCTCAGT
>JAVEYP010000367.1:0-3130 GCA_034003445.1 Desulfobulbus sp. | reverse complement strand
ACACCTGCACCGCCCTGATCGAGATTACCCAGCGCTGCAACCTGGGCTGCCCGGTCTGCTTTGCTGACGCGGGCCAGAGTACGGACCAGGACCCATCGCTTGAACGGATCGGCTGGCTCTATGACCGGGTGCTCGAGGCGAGCGGGCCCTGCAATATCCAGCTCTCCGGCGGCGAACCGACCGTCCGCGAGGACCTGGCCGCGATCATCGCCCTGGGTCGCAGCAAGGGGTTTGGCTTCCTTCAGCTGAACACTAACGGCCTGCGACTGGCGGCCGAGGCGAACTACGCCGTCCGCCTCAAGGAGGCCGGGTTGGCCTCTATCTTTCTTCAGTTCGACGGCCTGAGCGCGGCCGTCCACCAGGCTCTGCGCGGCCATGACCTGCGCGCAGTCAAGGAGGCAGCCATCCGCCACGCAGCCGCGGCCGGGCTGGGGGTGGTGCTGGTGCCCACCCTGGTGCCTGGGGTGAACACGGCTGAGGTCGGTGCCATCATCGATTATGCCACCAGTTTTGCGCCCACGGTGCGCGGTGTCCATTTCCAGCCGGTGAGCTATTTTGGCCGCTTTCCGCAGCCACCGGCAGACACGGACCGGCTCACCCTGCCCGAGGTGATCGGCCTCATCGCGGCCCAGAGTGGCGGGACCATCCAGCCGGAACACTTTGCGCCGCCGGCCTGTGAGCACGCGCTCTGTTCGTTCCACGGGACCTTCCTGGTGGGTGAGGACGGCCTCCTGCAGCCGCTGGGAAGCCACCAAGGCGCCTGCTGCTCCACCGGCCCGACACCCACGGCCCTGGAGGGACGAGAGAAAAGTGTTAGTTTCACTGCCCGACAATGGTCCCTCCCCATGGCGGCCGAGGGGTGCGGCTGCACGCCGAAGGAGAAAGCACCGCTGGACGATTTTGACCGCTTTCTCGCCCGGGCGCGGACCCACACCTTCTCGATCTCGGCCATGGCCTTCCAGGACGTATGGAACTTGGACCTGGAGCGGTTGCGCGGTTGCTGCATCCATGTGGTTGCCCCCGATGGCCGCCTGGTACCGTTTTGCGCCTACAACCTGACCTCAAGCCTTGGAACGCCGCTCTACCGGGGCGTGGCAGGGCCGTGAAGCCCACACCACTCGAAGACTTGGTCGGCCGGGCCATTGGCAACGCCACACGGCCGCTGTCCCGGGCGGCCATCGAGGCCTGGCAGGGAGAGCAGCTGAGCCGGCTGATCACCTACTGCACCGCGCGCTCACCGTATTACCGGCGTAAGCTGGCCGGCAGAGGAACGGCCATCCGCGGGCTGGACGATCTGGCCGCCCTGCCGCTGACCACTGAGGCCGAGCTGCGCAGCCATGGCGCGGAGATGGTCTGCGTCAGCCAGGATGCAGTGGCGCGCATCATCAGCCTGCACTCTTCGGGCACCACCGGCCCGGCTAAGCGGCTGTGGTTCACCGAGGCAGACCTGGAGCAGACCCTGGATTTCTTTCACCTGGGCATGGGCCAGATGGCCGACCCGGGCGAAGGGGTGGCCATCCTGCTGCCCGGGGCCACCCCGGATTCCACTGGCGACCTGCTCGCCCGAGCCGTGGGACGGCTGCAGGCCCGAAGCACCATCCTTGGCCTGGCCCCGGATCCGGTCCAGGCCGCGCAGGCAATAGCCACCGTGCGGCCCGAGGTGCTGGTCGGCCTTCCAGTGCAGATCCTGGCCTTGGCGCGCATGGCGGCTCACCTGGGACTGGAACTGGCCCCGGTGCGCGCAGTGCTCCTCTGCTCAGACTACATCCCGACCAGCCTCTCCCGCAGTGTGCAGCAGTTGCTTGGCTGTGAGGTGTTCACCCACTACGGTACGGTCGAGACCGGACTGGGCGGTGCGGTCGATTGTACGGCCCATTGCGGTTGCCACCTGCGCGAGGCCGATCTGCTGGTGGAGATCATCGACCCGCAGACCTGCCTCCCGGTGGCCGACGCTACCTGGGGGGAGATCGTCTGCACTACCCTGACCCGCACCGGCACGCCGCTCATCCGTTACCGCACCGGCGACCGAGGCCGGCTGCTGCCCGGGCCATGCGATTGCACCAGCAACATCCGCCGTCTCGACCGGGTGCGGGGACGCATCGACCAGGTGCGGACGCTGCACACCTCCGCTCAGCTGTCCCTGCCCGAGCTGGACGAACTGCTCTTTACCCTGTCCGGGCTGCTCGATTTCTCCGCCACCCTGGTGACCAGGAACGGCCAGGAAGAGCTCCACGTTCGCCTGACCACTGTGCCTGGTGAGGAGGCGGCTGTGCAGCGGCTCGCCACAGACCTGCTCCGCGGTCATCCGTCACTCCGGGACCTTGTGGTCATGGTTGACCTTGTCCCCGGAACGCTCATCCACCCTGCCAAACGAAGGCTCGAAGACCTTCGGAAGGACCATATCTCATGAAGAAATTGATCGAGCAGCTCTGTGCAACCCTGGGCAGCGGCCAGGACCTCGTCCTTGCGACCGTCTGCAGCCAATCGGGCTCCACCCCGCGGGTGGCGGGCGCAAAGATGATTATCCACCGCGATGGCCGCATTGGCGGCACCATCGGCGGCGGTCTGGTCGAGGCCACGGCCATCCGCGATGCCACAGCTTGCTTCCAGAGCGGCATCTCACGCTGTCACAGCTTTGACCTGTCCAACGACGATGCCGCGGTCACGGACATGATCTGCGGCGGCCGCATGGAATGCTGCCTGGAATACATCGCGGCCGATAACCACAACCGCACAGTCTTCCAGGAACTACTGGGCGCACTGCAGTCGGGCCGGCGGGCGGTGCTGGTCAGCCCGCTGACCACAGACAGCGGCGAGCACCGCTTTGTCCTCGACCACAAGGGGCGGACCACTGCTACCGGGGTTCCGGAAGCGCTGCTCACGGCAGTCCGACAGTTGCGTCCCTCCACCTCGGCGGCAATGATCACCGAATCCGAGGGGCGGTCCTATCTGGCGGCCTCCTTTGCGGTCGGCGGCAACCTTTACCTGATCGGTGCCGGCCACGTGGCCGCCTGCACGGCCGAAGCCGCGGCCCGGGTGGGATTCCGGGTAGTGGTCGTGGACGACCGCGTCGAGTTTGCCAATCAAGAACGGTTCCCCGAGGCCGACGAGATCCGAGTGCTCCCGTCCT
>JAVEYP010000366.1:0-3145 GCA_034003445.1 Desulfobulbus sp. | reverse complement strand
TCGAGCAGGAGATCGTGGTCCGTCTGGACTCGGCCCACGACGCGCTGGAAACCCGGGAGGCTCTGGCCGCGGCGGAAAACGTCCGCTTCCTCATCAAGTGGAACCCGCGCAACAGCAACGAGCTGGCCTGGCTCGACCGGATGTTCAGTGAAGGTACGGTCACCACGCCCCGGTCCGGCAAGCGGGTCGGCCTGCTGGTGGTCGACGAGCTCATGCAGGTGCACGATGCAAGCTACCCCTGCAAGCGGATAATGCGAGTGACCGAATGGACCACCGACCGGCACGGGCAGTTGCTGCTCACTCCGGACTAAGGTGGACCGACCTGGACATGGAGCCCGAGCAGGTCATTGCCCTGTACCGGGACCACGCCACCTCGGAGCAGTTCCACAGCGAGTTCAAGACCGATCTCGACCTGGAGCGGCTGCCCAGCGGCAAGTTCGCCCCCAACGCCCTGGTCATGGCGCTGGGGGCCTTTGCCTACAACATCCTGCGGGCCATCGGCCAGATAGGACTGCTCGGCCAGTTCGCCCCGATCCGCCACCCGGCCAAGCGCCGCATCCGCACGGTGATCCAGGAGCTGATCTACCTGGCAGCCCGGCTGATCAGTACCGGCCGGCGGCTTATCCTGCGCTTTAGCCGCCATTGTCCGGTGTTTGCCGCCTTCCAGGAGGTGTATGGGCAACTTGTGCCGGCCGGCTGACCGCAGCTACCGGCCTAAAACTGGCCAACAACAGGAGAAGTGTGCCCGCTGGTCGAAATTTTACTGAATAGTTCAATGAACGAGACGCCAATGTCGCCGTAGTGTGCGGCTGGCACAGGATACAGGGCGCTGAAGCCCCCAAAATTGCCGGCACCAGACCGGACACCACCAATCTGAGCGAGCCCTTCACTGATTCAGGAACACTTCTTAAGTTCGACGTCAAATTGATAAAATAATATGAATTCTCATTGTTTTGTCAGCTCAAACAGATGGAGAAAAACTTTTTTTGTATCGAAAAGGCACTGACGAGAAAAATTTTAAAAAGTAGTTTTGGCATGTTAAAGAACTTGAAAGGTATGAACCGCTGGACAAGCAGAAATTCTCCTTTGTCTTGCAAAGCCGGTTTGTTTCTTTTAGGTTGAGAAATCCTGTGATATTGAAATCCGACATTGCGCTCTGCAAAGACAATTTCCAGCCTACACCCCTGACAACCTCATCCTGAAAAAAATGGCCCGTCAGTTGCATACTGAGGACCATCTCACCGCAAATCTGCTCACTCAGTCCAAACCTAGAAAGATGACCAACCTGCCAGTGGCCAATTATTGTACTCCGTCGGCTCCGCCAGAGCCTGTACCCTGAATATTAAAATTATACCCTGACGGTTGGCGTCGCGAGACCTCCATGTATTCTGTTCACCACCTACTCCTGATCGAAGCGGACCGTCTCGAAGCAGATCGTCTGCAATCCTACCTCGAAGATTCCCCCCGGTTCTCTTTCCGGGTCACCCACCTGCATCAGCCGGACGAAGCCAAGCCCATACTGGCAAGAGGCCGGCTTGACCTCGTTGTGCTAGGTTTGGACCAGGAGGAAGCCGTGGCCTTGAAAACCCTTGACCAGGTCCGCCTGCTCGCCCCCACGACACCTGTTCTCGTCCTCACCACCCGGGAGAATCCGGATTGGATGATCCGCGTCATCCGCGCAGGCGCCCAGGATTGTGTGCCTCGGAACAAAATGTCGGCAAATGTCCTGACTCGCATCTGCCGCTGCACGATTGAACGGTTCGGGTTGCAGCGACGAATCGATCCCTCCGAACCGTTTCTCCATGCTGCCGTGGACGTCCTGACTGCTCATATCGCTATTCTTGACTATGAGGGGCATATTCTAGCCGTCAACCAGGTATGGAGGGATTTTGCGGCCGACAACGAGGTCCCGCCTGATACATCCTTTGTCGGGACCAGTTATTTCGAAGCCTGTAAGGTGACAGTTGGAGAAGACGTGTACACCGCTGCTGCAGCCGAGGCTGGTATCCGCTCCGTCATTGCTGGTGAGCGCGACCTGTTCGAGTTGGAGTACCCCTGCCACAGTCCCGAGAAACAGCGCTGGTTTCACATGCGGGTAACGCCCTTTGGTGAGCCGCCACCACGGCGAACGGTGGTTGCCCACGAGGACATAACCACCCGCAGGCTTGCCGAAATCGAGAAAAAACACAGTGACGCCCTGTTCGAGCAAATGTTCACCATGGCTCCTCTTGGCCTGTGGCTGAGCGATGCCGAGGGTCGACTGCTGCGGGGCAATCCTGAGGCCTATCGGATTTGGGATCTCGATCCCGCCGCCCCTCTTGACCCACGAGGAGTGTTCACGGCCAGG
Source organism: Desulfobulbus sp. (assembly GCA_034003445.1). Taxonomy (GTDB): domain Bacteria; phylum Desulfobacterota; class Desulfobulbia; order Desulfobulbales; family Desulfobulbaceae; genus Desulfobulbus. The sequence continues at coordinate 798 of JAVEYP010000366.1, read as the reverse complement.
CGTATTCCTGCCCCCCCCCCTTGAATTCTCCCGACCGGGCTATATTCAGGAGTGTTCGCGAGGGGGTAACGGTTCGCGATGAGTTGCTCGAGGTTGAAACGAAAGACGGTTCAAAGCGATACATCCTCAATTATACTGCGCCGCTGAAAAACGAACAGGGCAAAATCAAGGGCGGGATGATTGCGAATCTCGATATATCCAAACGAGTCGCCGCCCAGCGGAAGGCTGAAGAAGCAGAGCAGCGCATTCGCCTCATCTTCGACACCTCACCCAATTGCCTGTTCATCAAAGACAAGCTCGGTCGTTACGTACTTGCCAACCACGCAACGGCATCACTCTTTAACACCACGGAAAAGTACTTGATTGGCAAGACGGACGAGGAACTGCATGGTGGCCGTTGGGAGCAGAATCAGGCAGAAAGCTCGGAACATGAACTCTGTGAAGAACGGTGGTTCGTTGCAAAAAATGGTGTTCCGCGATGGTTTCGCTTCTTCACTGCTCCAATCTCCTTGCCAGGTTACGCGGGAATCGAACTGACCATCGCCGTGGACATCACCGAAACGCGTCAGGTTCAAGAGGAACTGCGTCAATCCGAAGCCCAGAAAGGCATGATTCTCGACAGTCTCAACAGCCAGGTGGTCATGCTCGACCGTGACCTCAGCTTGCTTTGGGCGAACAAAACTGCCGTCGAACAAAAGATCGACGACCAAAACTGTCCTGTCCATTGCTATGAAACCAGTACTCACGTCCTGCAACCGTGCAAACCGTGCGCCGGCTGCCCAACCCGGGATGCTCTAG
>JAVEYP010000365.1:0-3145 GCA_034003445.1 Desulfobulbus sp. | reverse complement strand
AGAAAGACGGCGCTGTCTGGGCGGTCAAGAACGACAGCCGGGTGACCCAGGTGGGCGGGTTTATCAGGAAGGTGCGCATCGATGAGATCCCCCAGATGTGGAATGTCATCCGCGGACAGATGAGTTTTGTCGGCCCGCGCCCGGAGCGCCCGGTCTTCGTCGAGCAACTGGTGGGAAAGCTGCCCTACTACTCCCTGCGCCATGCGGCCAAGCCTGGTATCACCGGCTGGGCGCAGATCTGCTACCCCTACGGTGCCTCGGAGGAGGACGCCCTGCGCAAGCTGGAATACGACCTGTACTACATCAAACACCAGTCGATCTTCCTCGACCTGCTCATCATCTTCCGCACCGCCAAGACCGTGCTGTTCCAAAAGGGTTCGCGCTAACGCCCTCTTTCCTCGTTCTCTCCCCGAAATATCCTGAACACCTCTCCTCCTGCGGTTGATTGTGTCGGCAAACAGGCAGTGTGGCGACCCACTGCCCGTGTTCGCACAGGCGAATGGTCGTTCGCGAAAAATGCAGGCCGGATGGGTGCCGGTTTTTTGTGGTCTACCAGCGGAAAATATCGCTCGTAGCAGTGAGGGTGCAGAGTACCCGGTGTTCATCGTAATCCCGCTCGTAGTCGGACTGGAAATCGCTATAGCGGTAGGACACCGCCGCCGTGTACCAGCGCAGGAAGGTGTAGCTGACCCTCACGCCCGCTTCCCAGGTGTCGTCTGTGTACTGGAAATGATCGTTGTCCCTGGTCAGCCCGGTGTCACTACCATCGCTCGCGACAGACTCGATGGCGGCGAGCCTGCGAATGTCGCGCGGCTCTTCGCGATCGTTGCGTTTGTAGCCTGCGGTCAGGTTTGTCTGCAGGGTGGGGGTAAACTGGTAGCTATAACCGAGTTGCGAGTACCAGACCTTGCTCAGGCCAGAGCTGCGGCCGTCGAAGTTTTCGAATTCGTAGTCGTAGGCGGTGCTGGCAGTGAGCGAGGAACGGAGGAATTGCCACTCCAGCCCGGCAAAACCATTGTAGCCGGTTTCGTTGTCACTCTCATCGTAGCTGATGAAGGTGGGGCCAGCGGACAGGGTCAGGCGCAGGTGGCTGGTGAAGGCGTGTTCCCAGCCAGCGGTGAGACGGTGGATGGCCGCATCCTCGTTCAGCGGTGACTCATACTTGGTGGCCGAGTAGCTGTACTCGCCAAAGAACATATCCTGCGCACTCCAGTCATGATTGAGGCGGAGCCGGCCGTGGTATTCTTCGAGGTCGTCACTCAGATCTTCGGTTTCGACTGTTTCCAGGATTTCCTCGCCCGTTGTTCCGTTGCCGATCTCCGTTGTCGGGGCTGCACCTTCGGCTTCGGCTGTTACCTGCTGGCCCACAAAGGAGGTGGCTTCATCGTAGGTACCCTTGACGTAACTGAGTTGGGTTTCTGCTCGCCAGCGGGAATTGAAGCGGTAGGACATGCGGCCAATACCCTCGTGGCGGTCGTAGTCGTCATAGCCGCCGATGTCGTCGCCCACGTTGCGCAGCAGGCCAAAGTTGTAGCCCGCGCCGACCACCGAGTCCGGCGCATAGGTGTAGTCGGTCTGCAGGCCAAAGTCGTTGCGCCAGTACTCGCGACGGCCGTAGTCTTCGGTAAGTTCCTGGCCCACGGGTTCCTGCGGGCTGACACCTGCCTCCGGCAAAACCACTTCGGTAACCGGTAAAATGGCGCCGCTGCGCCGCTCGTAATCGGCCAAGGTGTCCGTGCCGTAGTAGAAGCTGTCCGTGGCCTGCACCTGCCAGCGCTGACTGAGGCTCTTCTCGGCCAGCAGGTTGAGATCGTGACCCACGTTATTGCTGCTGTCCACGTCGTCCCAGGTAAAGGTCGGCCCGTAGGTGAATTCGACCAGGTCCGTGGCGCCTCTGGAACTGACCCGCAGCCGCGGTGTGACGAACAGGCTGCGCGTGTCGCCCTCGCGCTCGTTTCTCAAGGTGGGAGTGCGCACTAAAGTTGCTGCGGGATCGGTCGATCCGTTGGCGTTGGTTGTGGCAGTGGGCGCATCCCCAGCGCCGGCGCTATCGGCCGATGCGCCGTTAGCGACATCGGCTGCGCTGCCTTCAGCTTCCCCGGCCAGCGGCGGGGCGAGTTCCGTCTCGTCGTAGTTCCGCTCCTGATAGTCATAGCCGATGGAAATTTCGCCGATGGCGATGTTTTGCCGCGCCCAGGACGCGCTTGGCAGGAGAAGTCCCGCCAGGGCCAGCAGAGCCGCGCCCGTGTGTCGTCGATATGACATGGGACTGCCTCGTTCTCAATCGACGATAACGATATCGCCGGACTTAATGTGGATGTTTTGATCCAGCCCCTTGCCCTTGACAAGGTCACTGTAGTCGAACTTAACGGTGTTTTTGTCGCCTTCGCCGGCCGCGGTCTTGACGCCGTCGCCGGCGCGCACCACAGTGATTCTCTGCTTGGCCCATTCGGTGAAGCCGCCGCTGCGGGCAATGGTCTGGACAATGGTGATCGGGTAGTCGAGAGGGAACACGCCAGGCTGCCTCACCTGCCCCATAACCGTGTAGCGGCGGCTGTTGCTCTGCATGAGCACGGCCGTGACCACAGGGTCGGAGTAGACCGTAGCATAGAGTTTTTTCAGGTAATCGGCCATCTGGGTGAGTGTCATGCCAATCACGTTGACATCGCCCACGTGCAGCAGGCTGATGCGGCCGTCCATGCGCACCACCGCTCCGCCGGCGGATCCGCCCCCTTGCTGCTCGACCGCGCCGGTTGGCCCGGCACTTGGTGCGGCCGCCATGTTCCCCTCGCCGTAGATGTTCACGGCAAGCACATCGCCATACCCGATAACATACTCCGCGTCCTCGCCGGGAAAGGTGGCGTCCCCGAGAATCTCCTTGCGCAACTGCTCTTTGGTGGCCACATCGGCCACCGCATCGGCAGTCGACTGCGCGGCAAACGCGTTTCCACACAGGGTGAGCAGCAATACCGCCAGCGCGGCCACAATAACTTTCAGGGTGGAGCTAGGCTTGTCCATTGTGTTCTCCTCGATCAGTGTCGATGCCTTGCCTTCTGGTGGTTCCTAATTTGCCCCCAGTGTAGCAACAGGTTGGAAAAAATCCTAACTTTTTCTAGGAATGGCCCCAAGGTTCAGTTAGAATACA
>JAVEYP010000364.1:0-3154 GCA_034003445.1 Desulfobulbus sp. | reverse complement strand
CGTGCTTCGCTATCCCCGGGGCAATGGCGAGGGCGTCCCCCTGGAGCCGACCTTCCGCCGGCTGGAAATCGCCCGCGGTGAGGTACTCCGTGAGGGCACGGACGTGCTCCTCCTGCCCTTGGGCAACCGGGTCGGCCCTGCCCTCACCGCAGCGGCCCGCCTCAAGGAGCAGGGCATCGACGCGGCAGTGCTCAACCCTCGTTTTCTTAAACCACTGGACAGCGACCTGATCACTGACTGGGCGATGCGCACCGGGCAGGTGGTCACCATCGAGGACAACAGCGTTCAGGGTGGGTTTGGGAGCGCCGTCCTGCAGTTACTCAACGAACGCGATCTCCAATTCCCGGTGCGGATGCTCGGTTACGGGGACCACTTCATCGAACACGGACCGCAAGCGCTGCTGTGGCGGGAGGCGGGAATCGACGCTGACGGTATTGTGCAGAGCGTGCTCGAACTGCTGCAGCCCAAAAAAACACAGAGGCCCGGCTGATCCAGGCGGTGCTATATTCCCAGCCGGTTAAGGAACCCACGCACGCACTATGAACCAGCAAACAGTCCTCCGCTTCGTCTGCATTGTCTGCCTCGGCCTTGCCCTGCTCGCCGCCGCTTGCTCGCACAAAAAAAAAGGGGTACCGCCAGATCCTGCAGCTAGCGACGCGCTGCCGCAACCGGCCCGCACCATGACCCGCCCCTCGGCGAGCGTCGACCTCTGCCCAGTCGTGCCGCCGACCCCGCAGAGCGAACGCTCCGTGGGGGTCCGCGCCCAGCACGAAGCTGACTTGCGCAACCAGTTCCGGCACGCCTCGCTGACCTTAGGCGCACCTATCTACATCCGTATTTTTAAGAAAACAAAAGAATTGGAACTGTGGGTACAGCGCGACGACCGGTTCATGTTGTTCAAGAAATATCCTATAGCCCTGTTTTCCGGCGGGCTCGGCCCCAAGACCCGAGAAGGCGACCTGCAAGCCCCAGAAGGCTTTTACACGGTTACTGCTAGCCGCCTAAACCCTTGGAGCAATTATCACCTCGCCTTTAACATCGGCTACCCCCACCCATACGACCTGCAGCGCGGCGCCACCGGTGGCGCCATCATGGTGCACGGCAAGGAGGAGTCGGTCGGCTGCTTCGCTATGACCGACACCGCCATCGAGGAGATCTACACCATCGCTGATTACGCACTGAGCAGTGGCCAGCCCTCGTTCCAAGTGCACATCTTTCCCTTCCGGATGACGGTCGCCAACCTGATGCGCCACACCCGTTCGCCCCATCTGCCGTTCTGGCGAAACCTGCTGCGCGGCTACACTCTCTTTGAACTAACCCGTCTCCCTCCGGTCGTTTCCATTGACCAGCAACTGTATGCCTTTACCACGGGCCAACCACCGCAGACGAACCTGGCGGCACGCGTCCAGGAAAATGGCCAAGTGATGCAGCAGCCCATGGGCCGGCCCCTGACACAGCCCCTGCGGTCTGTGCACACAGCGCCCCCAAAGGTGGAACCAATCGCGCAGACCGTGGCACAGCCACTCCGTAGCGCCTCCCAGGCCCTCCGGTCCATGCCGACGGCTCCAAATGTGCGGCGCAGCGGTCAGACTATACCCTGATCGCCCGCACCCGAACGCCCCGGCCGCTGGCCACCGATGATGGCGGCCCGCGGCGTGGCGGTCAGTCCCTCCCTTTCACACCTTGAAGTAATCGCGATACCAATCGACGAAATTGCGGACGCCGACCTCGATGGGGGTCGACGGCTTGAAGCCGACGGTACGCACCAGATCCTGCACGTCGGCGTAGGTAGCCGGCACGTCACCAGCCTGCATGGGAAGGAAATTCTTCTGCGCCCTGCGGCCGAGGCAGTCCTCCAGCACCTCAATGTAGCGCATCAGCTTTTCCTTGCTGTTGTTGCCGATGTTGAACACCCGCCAGGGACAGTAGCTGGTCGCCGGATCGGGCCGGTCGCCTCGCCACTCCGGGTTAGGCTCGGCCGTCCGGTCAATTACCCGCACAACACCCTCGACGATATCGTCGATGTAGGTAAAGTCCCGTTCCATGTTACCGTTGTTAAACACATCAATAGGACGGTCTTCGAGGATCGCCTTGGTAAACAGGAACAGGGCCATGTCCGGCCGCCCCCACGGACCGTAGACGGTGAAAAAACGGAGGCCCGTGGTCGGCAGAGCAAACAGATGGCTATAGGCATGGGCCATAAGTTCATTGGCCTTTTTTGAGGCCGCGTACAAGCTCACCGGGTGGTCGACGTTGTCGTGTACCGAAAAGGGCATACGGGTGTTCGCCCCGTAAACCGAACTCGACGAGGCGTACACCAGGTGTTTGACGCCGGTGTGGCGGCAGCCCTCGAGGATATTGACGAAGCCGACGAGGTTGGTGTCCACGTAGGAGTGGGGATTGACCAGCGAGTAGCGAACCCCGGCCTGGGCCGCCAGGTTGACCACCGCGTCAAACCGCTCCTCACTGAATAGAGCCGCAAGGCGCTCGCGGTCAGCCATGTCGAACTCGGCGTGGCAAAACCCGGGGTACACGTGCAGCTGAGCGAGCCGGTCCCGCTTTAATTGCGGATCGTAGTAGTCGTTGAGGTTATCCAGCCCGACCACAGTCCTGCCGTCTGCCAGCAGCCGCTGGCAGAGAGCGTGGCCGATGAAGCCGGCGGCGCCGGTCACCAGTATCTTTGCAAAAGGGCTCAATTCCCTTCCTCCCTGCAACTGCCCGTAACCAGGCCGGCGGTCGCCGCGGCCGACTCAATCGTCATAATCACCCGCTGGCCCCTTGTCGCTGGTGATCGTTGCCCCACGCTGGTGGATCTTGTCCACAGTCCACTCCTCGGGAGACTCGATCCGGCCGGTCTTAGGCCCGAGGTCGTAGCTGCCCGCCTCGAGGATCGCCTCAACGCCCAGTCGGGCCGTGTCAGCGGCGTTGAACACCTCGACCAGCAGGGTGTGGATAAAGTCTTCCACACGCCGGGCCATGCGCTCGCGGATCACCCGCGGCTGGCCCATGATGCGGTTCTCAAAGGCCAGATTGAGACTCTTGTAGTCACCTTTTTTCCAGCCTTATTCCTCGGCAAAGGCGCGCATAGTCTGCCACAATTCCACGGTGACGCCCTCGCCCGGGACCTTGAAAAAACCCCCGCAGACGTCGAGTA
>JAVEYP010000363.1:0-3154 GCA_034003445.1 Desulfobulbus sp. | reverse complement strand
CCGGCGACATGCAGCTGGATCCGCACTACGACGACGTGGTCGTCGAGATCAACCGCTTCCTTGGTGCGCGAATCGCCTGGCTGGCGGAGCAGGGTGTGGACCGGTCCCGGGTGATCGTTGACCCGGGGCTCGGTTTCGGCAAGACGCTCTCTCACAACCTCGACATCCTGCGTAAGGTCCAGTCGTTTAAACAACACGGCTGTCCGGTGCTCATCGGCCACTCGCGCAAGTCCTTTCTCGGCGAGCTGCTCGATCTGGAGGTGGCCGAACGCGACCCGGCAACAGCCGTGGTTTCGGCCCTGCTTGCCAGCCGGGGGGTGGACATCGTGCGGGTGCACGACGTCCAGGCCAGCCGGCAGGCGGTGCAGTTGGTTACTAGCTTCGGTTGAGGCATGTTTTTTCCTCAATCTGTGCAAGCGTAGCCGCGCATTACGAATGAAATTTCCTGAAAATCGGAAAAAATCGGAATTTTAAAATTTGTAACGTCATTTTTGATAGTTAGATAGCCTTTCCTTTAAGTGTGATGCATCGTTTCCGGCTTTCCCGGAAAATCGTATTTTAAAATTTGTTAGGTGTTGGGTATCGTGTCCCGGGTGATCGCCGATCCGGGTCTTGGCTTTGGCAAGACGCTCGCCCACAGCTTGGCCATCCTCCGCCAGGGAGACCTTCACCCAGCACGGCTGCCCGGTGCCCGTGGGCCACTCACGCAAGTCGTTCTTTGGCAGGCTGCTTGGCCTTCAGTCCGCCGAACGAGAGGCCAGCCACGGCCGTGGCCACGGCCCTGCTCGCTGGCCGAGGGGTGGCTGGGCATCGTGCGGGGGACACGATGTGCGGGCCAGCCTCCAGGCCATGGCCCTTGCCAGGGCACTTGTTAGACACTGAGGGTTGTTTACCCCGTTCATTTTCCGGAAATTCTGACAGTGTTCGGTTGGTGTAGAGACGGTTGTGTGAAAAAGTACTTGAGATTAAATGTATTCTTCTCTTGTTTTCCTGTTGTCCTTATCTCCGGAATTTCGGAATTTTTCCGTTTTTCTGGAAAGAGTATTGGAAAGAGAGCTGTTTCTTGAGGAGTGAACTGAGATTCCAGGAGAACTGCTCCGAGGAAGAAGCCAGTGCTGGCCGACTCGCTACGTGGCTTGTGGGTTAACAACGTGTTGATTTATTTTTTTAATTATGTGGATGAAATGCTTTCTGCGCCATTTTCTGAGTTCTCTCGATTTTTATGATTGTGGGCCTGTTTTTTGCAATATTTTGGATGGGAGTCGTGGATTGAGGTTTATTTTTTTATCCAAACATTAGGAGGAGCTATGAAAAAGGTATTGAGTGTTGCTGTGCTGGGTCTATTTTTAGCGTCCGCTTCTGTGGTGCAAGCTGTTCCAATTGAGCTTACTAAAATTGATGGGGATTGGAAAAATCCATCTCCTGCGGGGAAGGCAACTATAGTTAATTCAGGGTCCACTGGTGGTACTAGTACAGCATCATGGGGTAATGGGGATAACGTGTCAAGTTATGTGTTTGTATCCAACAATACTCCTTTGAATGTTGAAGCAGATGGTGATTTATTTTCAATAGGGACCTTTACGCACAATAATTTTCCTATTGATATGGGAAGTTCAATAAATGCTATTGATTTATTAATTACTATTCAAGCCTTTGATTTGATTGATTTGTCGGCGACCTTTAACTACTCTCATAATGAGACGCCAAATACTGGCGGTGACCTAGCAAATAGAGATATCGTTACAATCACGAACCCCATTTTAAATGCAGATTTTGAATATGGAGGGAACAAATATTATTTTAACCTCTTTGGTTTCTCGCAAGATGATGGACTGACCGTTTCCAATGTGTTTAAGACGTATGAAAATCAAGCAAATGCCGCTAACCTCTATGCGAAAGTGACAAGTGAACCTTTGGCACCGGCACCGATCCCCGAACCTTCCACCATGTTTTTGGTTGGTACTGGTCTCGCCGGTGTCGCTGCCCTTAGCCGGAGACGGGAATGGAAGTAATCTGTTTTCAGCCCCAAGTGAGTAGAATTTAACGGGCACCGAGGATGCGTGCTCTTGTGGCATTCCGACAATGCGGAAAATGTATCATTGCGTATGTGGTTGTTTTTTCAGTCAAAGTTTCTAGAGGCTTCCTTCATTCCGGGAAAATGCACGGCCTGTGTCCGTCATCCCGGAAAAATATGCGGGCTGTTGAGTCAGGCCCGTGAACCCCAAAAAAAGAGAGCATATGAAAAAGGTATTGTTTGCAACAGCATTGTTGCTGGTCGCGTCGCCGCTATTGGCTGACAGTTTTGTCAATGGAGGTTTTGAAGATGGCACCTTCAACGGTTGGGTAAAAGATGGAGGTAAGTATAATGGATCCTACAGCCCTTCAGGTGATCAAGGAAAATCAGCTATTGTTGGGCTGGGGACAGACCCAATATCCGGTCTTAATACTGTGTACAACGGCAACTACTCAGCCCGGGTCAATAATTACGACAATGGCTTTCATTACTCAACAATTACCCAAACTGTTTTAAACTGGACTGACCCCAACATTTATTTTGCTTACGCTGCGGTCCTTGAGGATCCTGGCCATCCGAATGCTGGTCACATGAGAGTGACCCTGTATGACAATAACACTGCAACTAATTTGTATGATATTTATTTTGACTATTATACGGCAGGGACCGTAATGGGAGGAGCTTGGCATACTACACATTCAGCCATAACTAACACCACTTGGGGTTATACTGACTGGCAGGTTGTCAACCTTTCCGTCGGAGCGGCTGTAGGCCATGGCTTGACCCTGACCCTGTTGGCTTCGGATTGCGGTTGGGGTGGCCATGGCGGCTATGCGTATCTCGATGGATTCGGCGCCGCACCGCCCCCTCCCTCGGCTGTGCCCGAACCCACCACCGTACTCCTCTTTGGTGCCGGCCTGGCCGGACTGGCCGCATTTGGGCGAAGGAGGAACGAAAAGTAACCGAGTTAAACACTATGTTGTGGAAAAAGCCTGACCGGACCGGTTGGGCTTTTTTTTATGGTTGTGGATGGTCTGACGGCAGGGATATTCCCTCCCGCAGGCCGTTGAGGGGCAGGGTGGGGGGGGGGGGGGGGGCAAACCGCTGCCCCGGCGCACACTAACCAAAACCCCGAAAACG
>JAVEYP010000362.1:0-3163 GCA_034003445.1 Desulfobulbus sp. | reverse complement strand
CAAACCGGCGCAGAGTGCGCAGGTAATGGTGGTACCTGCCCAGCACCGGCTGACCGAGCAACTCCTCGATCCGGGCCGCATCGATACGATTCCACTCCAGCGCAAAAAACACGGTCAGCCGGCCTACGCGGGCAGAGAGTTCCTCCACCTGCTGCTGCAGGGCCGAGGCGGCCGCGTCGCCGGTCTGGGTGATGAAGTGGAGGAAACTAAAGGTCTCCAGCCTGGCAAGCAGGGCCTCTATCGCCTCCAGTTGACCGATGAGCCGATGGAGCGCGACAGCATCAAGTTCGGCCACCCGACCAACTGTTTCAGCGGCCAGTTCCAAGGCGGTCGCAAAGCAGCGGTCCAGATCGCGTTGGATTTCAGGGGCGTCCGTGGACGGGTAGAGGGCGCGCAGGTCCCAGAGAACGGCGGCTGTGCCGAGTTGCTGGTTGAGATCAGTGTTCATGGCTATTTATGAATTCATTGTACGGGATTGGGGAAACTTGGGGATTTTCTACAACCAGGACAACAGACACCTTCAATCCGAGATTTCACGCCACGAATGATGGAGCAAACCTCATCAGGCCCGCAGTGCGGCGATGAACGGCCCGACCGCTTCGGATCCCTGGGCGTCGACCAACTTGATGGTGGCCGTGCCGATCACCGCCATATCCGCCTTGGAGGAAAGCAGAACCACGTCCTCGCGATCGCTGATACCGAAGCCCACCGCGAGCGGCAGATGGCTCGCGCGGCGGCAGCGGGCCAAGTATTGGTCGAGGCTGGTGTCGAAGGTGGTCTTTTTCCCAGTGACGCCGCGGCGCGCAACACAGTAGATGAAACCTGCGGCCTGGGCGGCCACCTCTCGCATGCGCTCATCCGAACTCGTGGGCGCGAAGAATTGCACCGGCGCAAGCCCCAGTTCCCGGCTCGTAGCCAAGTAGGATGCCCCCTCCTCGAACGGCAGGTCGGGAACAATGGTGCCGCAGAAGCCGATGTCGCGGGTCCGCTGCAAAAAGGCGGTCTCGCCGTACTTAAAAAGGATATTGTAATAAGTCATGAACAGGAACAGGACCTGCGAGTGGGCTGCAGCCATCTCTTGACCGAAGCGGAAGCATTCCTCCACGCTGATGCCCTGGTCCAGGCTCCGCTGACTGGCGCGGAGAATGACCGGCCCGTCGGCGATGGGCTCGGAAAAAGGGATCTGCAACTCGATACAGTCCACCCCGTTCGCCGCCATCTGCCCGATGACTTCGCGGTTGACCGCAAACGAGGGATAGCCAAGCACTAGATGGGTCATGAGCAGGATGCTCTTCGTCTCCAGTCGTTTCTTCAGTTCGCGTTCCAGATCCATGCTCGTCGTCTCTCAAAACGACCCGCGCCGGCGGGTCAGTGTGCGCTGTAGTCTTTTGCCCGGTCAACAATGAACGCCTTCCAGGAGGGGTCGTCGAAGGCATGGGCAATAGTGAAAATGTCTTTGTCGCCGCGACCGGACATGTTGATAACGATCGCCTGGTCGCCTGGCATCTGCGGGGCCTCCTTGACGGCCTGGACGAAGGCATGCGCTGATTCTATAGCCGGGATGAGGCCCTCGGTGCGCATGACCAGACTGAGGGCCTCGATCACCTCGCGGTCGGTGGCCGACTCAAAACGCACCCGGCCTTGGTCGCCAAGGTCAGCCAGGATGGGCGAGATACCAACATAGTCGAGGCCGGCGGCGATGGAGTGGGTGTCCTGCATCTGCCCCTCGGCATTCTGCAGAAAGCGGGTCTTGTAGCCTTGGGCGACGCCGGGGGAAGATCCGCAGCCCGGCACCATGCGGGCGGCGTGTTTGCCGGTGGCGATGCCCAGGCCGCCCGCTTCGACGCCGATCAGCTCCACCCCGGGATCGTCAAGAAAGCCCTGGAAAATGCCCAGGGCGTTGGAGCCGCCACCGACGCAGGCATACACTCTCTCCGGCAGGCGTCTGTGCTGGGCGAGGATCTGGCGGCGCGTCTCCTGGCCAATGATCGACTGGAACCAAGCTACCATCTCGGGAAAGGGGTGCGGGCCGCAAACCGTGCCCAACACGTAGTGGGTGTCCTCCATAGAGGCCACCCAATCGCGGAAGGCCTCGTTCATGGCGTCCTTGAGGGTGCGGGAGCCTTCCCTGACTGTGACCACGTTGGCGCCGAGCTTTTCCATCCAGAAGACGTTGGGCCGCTGCCGGACCACATCCTCCTCACCCATGTAGACGGTACAGGCAAAGCCGAATTTAGCGGCCATAGTGGCGGTTGCCACACCGTGCTGGCCGGCGCCGGTCTCGGCGATCACCCTTCGCTTGCCCATACGCCGGACCAGGAGCCCTTGGCCCATGACGTTGTTCGCCTTGTGGGCGCCCGTGTGGTTAAGGTCCTCACGCTTGATATAGATGCGCGCACCGCCCAAATGGCGCGTCAGGTTGTCCGCGAAGGTGAGGGGTGTTGGCCGGCAAGAGTAGTTGCCCATCAGCTCGACATACTCCTGCCAAAAGGTAGGGTCGGCCCGGGCCGCCTCGTAGGCCCGGTTCAAATCGGCAAAGGTTTTTTGCAGGACCTCCGGTATAAACGCCCCGCCCCACTCTCCGAAATATCCCTTCTTCATAACCCCCCAGTCTGTTGCAAGTTTTGTTCGTGCCGGTAGCCGGCTCCAGCAATTGTAGCACGTTGCCGGTCAATCTTCAGTGCTTTTCTCATGGCACGACCGCCCCCTCAGCGCAGCTGGCGGCGACAGGCCAGGGCAAAGTCCTCGGGATAGTGGCCGAGGATGTAGCGGCCCTGAGCCTCGCTGAATGCGCCCATGGACCAGGGCAGCTTAGGCAAAAACGCATAAAGCAGCCGTTGACCGTTGGTCCGGCCGAACCGCTTGGGGTATTCGATGGAAGTGACCAGGGCGGCTCCGAGCCCGGCCAGCACCTGCTGTGCCTTGAGGATGCCCAGGTCAATGGAGAGGCGCACGGCCGCGTCTGCTTCGACCACGTTACCCACCGGGCCGGCTGCCGTGTCGGCGATCACCATCAGCTGCAGTTCCCACTGGGAGACTTGGGCCTTGGGCACGAACAGAAGTACGTGGTCGTCCTGCCAGACGACCAGCGAGCGCTGGCCCGCGCCGCCGTCGGTGCGAGTGTTGGCGGCAATGGCGCGCAGGTAATCGGTGAAAAAATCAG
>JAVEYP010000361.1:0-3169 GCA_034003445.1 Desulfobulbus sp. | reverse complement strand
CAGGGCGGGCTGCTCACCGACGCGATCCGCAAGCACCCCTACTCGGTACTCCTCCTGGACGAGATCGAAAAAGCGCATCCAGACGTGTTCTCCATCCTTCTGCAGGTTATGGACCACTCCACCCTGACCGATAACGCCGGTCGTCGGGCGGATTTCCGCAACGTCATTCTCATCATGACCACCAACGCCGGTGCCCGGGAGATGAGTGAACGCGCCATTGGTTTTCTTGGCGACAACAGCGGCAAAGAACAGAAGGCTATCAAGAATCTGTTCGCTCCTGAGTTCCGCAACCGCCTTGACGCGATCATCAGCTTCGCGACGCTGTCGGTGGAAACAGTGGAACAGGTGGTCGATAAGATCGTCGGGGAGTTGCAGCAACAGCTCGCCGACAGGAAGGTGAAGATCGAGCTCAGCCCGGCAGCCCGCAACTGGCTGGCGCGAGAAGGGTACGAACCGGCCTACGGCGCTCGCCCCTTGCGCCGCCTGATCATGAAGGAGATCGGCGATGTGCTCACCGAGGAGATCCTCTTTGGCCCTCTGAACAAGGGCGGCCGGGTGAAGATCGGTCGGAAGAACAACAAGACCACTTTCACCTACCTGTAACTGTGCTCCGGACCGAGCTTTCCGCTCGGTCCATTTTTTTCCTGACCCGTGCCGCGTAGACGCGGCACGGGTACAGTTTTTTTTACTCTCTACTCTTCCTTGCATTGACATCCTTCGGCCGGAAAGATAACGTCTCGTGAACGTTTAGCCTGTCCATCCTTGGCGCGCCCGCTGCCAGCCGGTCTGTCCAACCGCAGCAACGCCGTCACAACGAACTGATTCAGTGCACCGCAAAGGAGAGAAAAACTATGGTCAAGAGTATTTCCGTTGTGGCCCTTGCCGGACTGATCGCGTTGCCGAGCCTAACCTTAGCGGGCGATTCACAGAGCACCGCCGACTTGGCAAGCAGGATCGAGGACCTGGCGCGTCAGGTGGACGAACTCAAGGCGCAGTTGGCACGCCAAAATGAGACCGTCACCGAGTACGGTGACAAGGTCGAGGACATGGATTCGCTGCTCGAGGAGAAGTCTGATTCCTGGGATATGGCCACCCGTTTTCAGTTCAGCGGCGACTTCCGCGCCCGGGGCGACGCCTACGACGCCAGCACTCTCTTTGCTGCGGGTACTCCCCTGCTCATGACCGGCATGGACCCGACCACCGGCACGCCTACCTTTGGCGCGGTTTCTGGCGGCGACCAAAGTAACGACACCATACTCACCAACCGGCTGCGCCTCAACATGAGGGTCAACGCTACCGAGAACCTGGAGTTCAAGGGACGTCTAGCCATGTACAAAGCCTGGGGCATGCAGTCCACGCCCACCGGGCTCGCAGACGGCTACCCGATCTTCGACGGCAACACCACTCGCACCCCCAACGACAGCGCCCTCTACGTAGACCGGGCCTATGTCAACTGGACCAACATCGCCGACCTGCCCATCTGGCTGTCCGTCGGCCGCCGGCCCACCACCGACGGCCCCCCTGCCAACCTGCGCATGAACAACGACGAACGGATGGCCACACCGACCGCCTTCATGGACTACCCGTTTGACGGCTTCACGCTCGGCTACGGCTATGACTGGGGTATCGATGCCCTGGGGAGCGGCAGTATCCGCTTCTGCTATGGCCGCGGCTTCGAGAACGGCCTGCAGTGGGACAACGACCCTAACGCCTTCCCGGTGGATGACACCGATTTCGCCGGTTTCAGCTGGGATGTCTTCAGTCAGGGGTCGCGGTTCCTGACCGTACAGGCCTTCGGCGTCTACAACCTCTACAACTATCCGGCCTTCACCAGCGACTTTATGCGCTACGGGGCGGCCATGCCCCAGAATCAGGGCGGCTACGGGGAGCAGCACGACCTGGGCCAGATGTACCACACCACCGGTGTGTTCATGGATAAAATCAGCAACCTCAACTACTTCCTCGCCGCTGGCTGGAGCCGGACCGACCCCAATGGCCGGGGCATGTTTAATGACTACTACGCCATGGCCATGGGTCAGGCGGGCAGCAACACGGATTCGGAAAACGGCTACGCGGTCTATGCGGGCGTGCGCTATGACATGGATTCGGTCGGTCTGAAACTCGGTGCCGAGTACAACTACGGCACCCAATACTGGGTGGCCTTCACTCCTGGTCACGACGACCTGTACATGTCCAAACTCGCCACGCGGGGCAACGCCTACGAACTGTACCTGATCTACGATCTGCCCACTGGTGAGGCCATCTCCAAATTTGCCAAGACCTTCATGCGACTCGGCTGGCAATACTACGACTACAACTATGCCGGCGGCTCCAACTATAACTTCAAGCCCTACGACCTGGACGATGACCGAGACGCGCTGCAGGCGCTCGGCATGAATCCGGTGGAAAGCGCCAACCAGGTCTACCTGACCTTCGAGGCCTACTTCTAACCGAACCGGCTGCGCCGGTCCCTGCCAACCAAAGGGAAAGCCGTATCGGCTTTCCCTTTTTCATTTTCATTGCGTAATCATGGATTTTTACGATCGTCCCCTGCCCCATCATGCCAGTCGGCTATTCAACACGCCCCACGGCATGTTCACCTCTGTCGGCGGCACCAGCACCGGCCCCTTTTCCTCCCTGAACCTCGGCCTGCACGTCGGCGACCAAGAGGAAAACGTACGGCACAACCGGGCCGCAGCGGCCTCATCTTTGGGTCTGTCCCACTTGATTACGGTACATCAGGTACACGGCGATCGGGTTCTGATGGCCAAGGCGGAAAACGCAGGGGAGGAGCAAGACGGCTACGACGCCATGGTGTCCAACCTGCCGGGCACGGGCCTGCTCATTCAGCAGGCGGACTGCCAGGCCATCCTGCTCGCCGCCCCTAGACAACAGGGGGTGGCCGCGGCGCACTGCGGCTGGCGCGGCAGCGTGCTGAACATCATCGGCGCAACTGTCTCCGCCCTGTGCGCAACCTGCAACGCCGTCCCGGAAACCCTCAGGGCGGCAATCAGCCCGTCCCTGGGGCCCTGCTGCGCGGAATTCATCCATTACCGAACGGAACTGCCAGCATGGATGCACACCTACCAGGTACGACCAAAACACTTTGACTTCTGGTCGATCAGTCGCCAGCAGTTGATCGAGGCCGGCCTGCGGCCGAAGTACATCG
>JAVEYP010000360.1:0-3171 GCA_034003445.1 Desulfobulbus sp. | reverse complement strand
TTTGGGCAACCGCATCCGCCTCCAGGGTGGCCTCCTTCAATTTCGCCGGAAACTGCATTTCAGGTGCAGCGCTCAGACCTAGTGATGCTCCCCGACTCTGGCGGGTAGGAGCTACGGCGACAACACTGGCAGGGAGGTTAATAGTGGCCACCCAGTTTTTAGCATCAATCATGGAGGCGATAGCGGCGCCCGCCTGGACGTTCTGCAACCTCTTGACCGGTAGTTTGGCAATCAAACCACTGTAAGGAGCCCGCAGCTCAGTGTCGGCCAAGGCTTTTTTTGCCATATCCAGCTGTGCTTTCGCGGCATCTCGCTCAGACTTATGTTTTTCCAGTTCCCTTTGCGCTACCGCACTTCTTTTTATCAGACGCCTGCTCCGCTGGTAATCCTGTTCAGCCAGCTCGTACTGCGCCCGGGTGGAGTCTACTTGGCTGATAAAATCTCGCTGATCCAGTTTCGCGATCAGTTCTCCTTTCTTAACTTGCTGAGCCTCCACGATGGGTAGCTCTTGTATGAGGCCCCCGACCTGAAAAGTCAGATTGACTGCCCCTGTGGCTTGAATCACCGCTGGATAATTTATTGTTTCCAGATCTTTTGCATCTTCAACAATTATAATTTTTACTGGGCGAACAACATTCTCTACGGTTTTAGGTTCATCATTTTTGCAGGAGGCCATCAGCAACAGGAGGAGAGAAAGAACAAAAATTCTTACCAATTCTTTATTAAGCATTACCGATTCTTCCTTATTCCTTTCTTAATACAGAAAGGTGGCAATGGAGAGACAAGCATTATGCAATAGAGTCATTTTGTTTATCAGAATATTTTTTTATTGGAGCACAACAAGACATCACACTGGACGTGATCTATTTTCGGAGGAATCCTGGGCAGTACCTTTGCGAAGGTAAATTTTGCCTTTATTTTCCGGATGATAGTACCCGATAATTCTGTGAACGACCTCCTCTCGATATGGTTTAAAAGCCAAAACATTGCCCCACACCGGGCTAATGATTCTCCAATCATCCTCGGTAGAGACAATTTGGCCGACTTTTACCGGACCATCTCCTGTTTTGCAAATAACGCCATCATGTTCACGAATATCTGCATCAGGATCGACGAGAATGAGGGAACCGTTTGCCATAACAAATCCTTGCATATCAACTAATACGGCATAACAATTCCGCTTTGGCACGACCGATTGCACCGGGCAGTACCTTCCCGTCAAGGTTGCGCCAGAAAGCGTGTATCTGATCTCCATAGAGAAAGCTTCCGGACGCTGCATCTCAATGCCGATTTCCAAGCCAAACTCGGCAAGGTCCAAGTGTATCAACCCTGCGAATTTCGTCAGAAAATCTGTATTGAGCCGAATGCCGCCTTTTTCAGGGCCACGCAGATACTGACTAAACGCTGATTGTTTAATACCGAGAGCTTTCGCAGCTTGCGTCTGATTGATGCCAGTCTGAGCTTTATATTCCAGCCACGCTTGTTGCACTTTTGCTAAAACTTCCTCGTTATAACGGCTTCTCATAGCCTACTTCTCTTCCTGCCTCCCATTTCAAATAACGATATTTCTACAATCCTCTCCAGCTGGCCCTGTTGAAAACATCCTGGCGGCCAGACATATTCTTGTTTCCAAGACGTTAACAAAGGACATAATGCTCTACACTCAGATAACAGTCAACACTTATTTTATTTAAAACTGTGTTGCTTCTATTTTCATTTGGTAGTAGACTTCTTGGTCAGGTAGAGCTGAGCGGCTGGCCTTTCAACAGGTGGATGGAGGCAGGTTAATGGGTCGACCGGGTGAAGCCAAAAAGGTTTATCCGGCTGTACCGGGACCGCCGCATCGCGGAGCAGTTCTACAGCGAATCCTAGCCTGATCTCGACCTGGAGCGACTGTCCAGCGGTACGCTCGCCTCCAACACGCCAATCATGGAAATGAGGGTTTGGACGACAGTATCCTCCAAGCCATCGGCCCAAAGGAATGCTCGGCCAGCTCGTGCCGATCCACCACCCGCTCAAAACCATACGCCGGCACATCCGCACCGTGACATGATGCTGCAGGAACTGATCACCCATGCGGCTCGCCTGATCAGCACGAGCAACAAGAGGGGAGCGGCTCATCCGCTGCTTCAGACCCATTGCCCAATCCCTGCTTTTTTTTCAGCGGGTCCACAGGCAGGTCATACCCCGCGCTGAATGTCGCCAAGAGAGTGAACAAGACCAACAGCAGGAACCCTCTGTTGTGTTAGAGAAATCTGCTGAAATCGATAGGAACAAGGTGCCACTCTCGCGGTAAAGCATGACTCAAGCAGCACACGAGATACCAAGAACTCCCAAGAAGCCTTGCTTCAGACTGATTCACATCAGCCTGGACCAAGGCTTCACGGATTAAAACAGAGCAATCAGTTCGAATATATCTAATTTCTATCAGTTAAATGAGTTAATTGGAACACTCAGAGTGTTTTAACGGACCTGGCTTAAGAGCCCTTGGAGGATGCAATGACCCCAACAAAGGCCACCGATGGGAACACCCAGACCATCGATCGCAAAAATATAGAAAAACTGAAACGCGGCTTTGCCTACAAGCTCTTCTATCAGCAAGGTGTATGGGCGCAGAATGCCTCGTTAAACGATTACTCTCTGGCGGTCAGCTATACGGTGCGGGATCGGATGCAACAAATGTTCATTAATTCGATTCAGGCCCTCCTGGAAAAAGACAGCAAAATAGTCAGCTATCTCTCCTCAGAGTTTCTGATGGGCCCCCATCTCCACAACAATCTGATCAACCTGGGTATGTATGAGCAAATAGCCCAAGCCACATCGGAATGTGGTCTTGATTTGCAGCAGATCATCGACCAGGAGGGGGAACCGGGCCTAGGCAACGGCGGCCTGGGCAGGCTTGCGGCCTGTTATCTGGATTCCTTGGCTAGCCTGCAGATTCCTGCCATAGGCTATGGTATCCGCTATGAGTTCGGGATGTTTGACCAGGAATTTGAGGATGGCTGGCAAAAGGAACTAAGCGATCGCTGGTTGCAGCCAGGCAATCCCTGGGAATTTAAAAAAGCGGATATGCGGTAGAGGTCGGCTCCGGCGGACACACCGAACCATACACTGACGACCACGGCAAGCTCCGAGTCCGTTGGGTTCCGGGAAGCCTGATCATAGGTATTC